>NZ_JBJZOJ010000016.1:0-133187 GCF_047200655.1 Streptomyces sp. MS06 | reverse complement strand
CGGCCGTGCACCGCTCACTCGGCGAACGTGGCCGTCAGTGCCTCCGCCAGGCCCGGAACCAGGTCGGGACCGGTGAGGACCTCCGTGGGGGAGTCCTTCTCCCGCAACCGCAGCGCCGACTCGCGCGTCCCGTCGCGCAGCACCGCGACCGTCATCCGGACCTCCTGCCGCTCGGGGTGCTCGGCCACCCACGCCGCCAGTCGCGCACCGTCCAGGCCCTCGGGAAGCTGCGCCTCGGCGGCGGGCGGAAGCATCAGCCGCTCCAGGGTGAGCGCGCAGCCCGCCACCGCGTCCGGCCAGGCGATCGTGGCCAGGAACTCGTCCAGCTGTTTGTTCGTTGGCACCTCGTCCTGCTCGATCGGGGTGAGACCGCTGGTCTCCTGCGGGTCGCCCAGACCCAGCCGGTCGGCCAGCGAAGGTTGTTCGGCTCGCAGCCGTGCGGTGTCGACGAGGGCGAAGAGGCGGGCGGGCCGGTCCCAGCCGAGGCCGGAAGCGTACTCGTCGATCTCGAGCACGGCCCGGGTGAGGGGGCTCGCTGCCATGGGAGTGTTGGACATGGTCACAATCCTGCCTCGTTCCCGACCGGAATCGGGAACCGAGTAAACCGTCAGTAAGTTGCATAGGTGTGGGCCCGCGATCACGGGGGGCCACGGCGGGTCCGCGAACACGCGGCCCCGACGTAACGACAGCGAACTTCGAGGTGCGCACCTTGGCTTTCCAGATGCCGGACCGCGGCGGAGGCCCGACGGGGCCACGGATCAGAGTGGGCCGCCCGTCCCGGCGTGCCCGGTCCCTGCTCATGACCCTGGGCGTCCTTGCCGTGCTCGGTATGGCGTTCAGCATGTTCGCGGGCTTCTGGACGGAATGGCTCTGGTACCGGTCGGTCGACTACTCGTCCGTCTTCACCACGACCCTGTGGACCAAGATCGGACTGTTCTTCGTCTTCGGTCTGCTGATGGCGGCGGCCGTCGGGTTCAACATCTGGCTGGCCCACCGGCTGCGTCCGCCGCTGAGCGCGATGTCGATGGAGCAGCAGAGCCTGGACCGCTACCGGATGGGCGTCGCGCCCTACAAGAAGTGGCTGCTGCTGGCGATCACCGCACTGGTCGGCCTGATCGCCGGCGCCTCCGCCTCCAGCCAGTGGCGGACCTGGCTGATGTGGGTCAACGGCGTGCCCTTCCACCACAAGGACCCGCAGTTCCACCTCGACGTGTCGTTCTACGCCTTCGACCTGCCCTGGTACCGCTTCCTGCTCGGCTTCGGCTTCGCCGCCGCGATCCTGTCCCTGATCGCGGCCGCGCTCACGCACTACCTGTACGGCGGGCTGCGCGTCACCAGCCCCGGCGCGCGGGCCACGGCCGCCGCCACCGGTCACCTCTCGGTCCTGCTGGGGGTCTTCGTCGCGCTGAAGGCGGTCGCCTACTGGCTCGACCGGTACGGCCTGGCCGTGAAGTCCAGCGACTTCAAGGCCACCGACAACTGGACCGGCCTGCGGTACGTCGACGCCAACGCCTACCTCCCGGCCAAGACCATCCTGTTCTGCATCGCCGTCATCTGCGCGCTGCTCTTCTTCGCCACCCTGTGGCGGCGGACCTGGCAGCTTCCCGTGATCGGGTTCGGGCTGATGGTGCTGTCGGCGATCCTCATCGGCGGCCTGTACCCGGCGATCGTCCAGAAGTTCCAGGTCCAGCCGAACGAGCAGGCCAAGGAGGCGCCGTACGTCCAGAAGAACCTCAAGGCGACGCGTGAGGCATACGGCATCGACGACGCGCAGGTCAGCGACTACCCCGGCGAGAGCAACACGAAGGACAAGACCCGGCTGAGGCAGGACGTGAACACCACGGCCAGCCTGCGCATGATCGACCCCAACGTCGTCTCGCCGACCTTCCAGCAGCTCCAGCAGATGCGGAAGTACTACGCCTTCCCGAACAACCTGGACGTCGACCGCTACACCAAGGACGGCAAGGACCAGGACACCGTCATCGGTCTGCGCGAACTCAACCTCGCCGGTGTCGACAAGAAGAACTGGATCAACACCCACTTCCGCTACACCCACGGCTTCGGCGTCGTCGCAGCCAAGGGCACCGAGGCCACCGAGGGCACCTCGCCCGGCCGTCCGGTCTTCACCGAGTACGACCTGCCGTCCAAGGGCGATCTCGGCACCTACGAGCAGCGGGTGTACTACGGCGAGAAGACGACGACGTACTCGATCGTCGGTGGTCCGCAGAAGGAGATCGACTACTCCGACAACGACGGCGAGAAGACCACCAGTTACCGGGGCGACAGCGGCGTCAATCTGGCGAACACGTTCAACCGGGCCGCCTACGCGGTGGCGTTCGGCGAACCGCAGATCCTCTACTCGGGCGCCATCGGCGAGGGCTCGCGGATCCTGTACAACCGCACCCCCAAGGACCGCGTCGAGGCGGTCGCCCCCTGGCTGACGATCGACGGCGACGCCTACCCGGCGATCGTCGACCACCGGATCCAGTGGATCGTCGACGCCTACACGACGACCAACGGCTACCCCTACGCCTCCCGCACCACGCTCGGCGACACCACGGCGGACTCCCTGACCGCCGGCAACAACAGCCGTGCGGTGGTCGCCCAGCAGAACCAGGTCAACTACATCCGCAACTCGGTCAAGGCCACCGTCGACGCCTACAGCGGAGAGGTGAAGCTGTACCAGTGGGACACCGAGGACCCGGTGCTGAAGACCTGGATGAAGGCCTTCCCGGACACGGTGAAGCCCAAGAGCGCCATCTCGGGCGACCTGATGGCCCATCTGCGCTACCCGCAGGACCTGTTCAAGGTCCAGCGCGAGCTGCTCACCCGCTACCACGTCCGCGACGCCGACACGTTCCTCAGCGGCAGCGAGGTGTGGCAGGTGCCGGACGACCCGACCAACAAGTCGGGCAGCGCGGTCCCGCCGTACTACCTCAGCATGAAGATGCCGGACCAGACCGCGCAGGCCTTCTCGCTGACGACGACGTTCACGCCGAACGGCAGGGACAACCTCAGCGCCTTCATGGCCGTCGACTCCGAGGCGGGCAGCAGTGACTACGGCAAGATCAGAATTCTGAAGGTGCCCACCAGTTCCACGGTCAACGGGCCGAAACAGGTGCAGAGCCAGTTCAACTCCAACTCCCAGCAGAACATCGCCGAGTTCGTCCGGCTCATCCGGGGCGGCGACTCGGAGATCGAGTACGGCAACCTGCTCACCGTGCCCCTGGACGGCGGTCTGCTGTACGCGGAGCCGGTGTACGTGCGCGGCGGCGGCCTCAAGTACCCGCTGCTGCGCAAGGTGCTGGTGACCTACGAGGGCAGGACCGCCTTCGAGAACACCCTCAACGAGGCGCTCGACGCGGTCTTCGGCGCCCAGGGTTCCAGTACCGAGCAGCCGCCGGAGCAGGACCAGGGCACCACCCAGCCGCCGCAGTCCGCCAACCCCACCGTCCAGAAGGCCCTGGACGACGCCCAGAAGGCCTTCGACGCCGGCCAGGAGGCCTTGAAGAAGGGCGACTGGCAGGCGTACGGCGAAGCGCAGAAGGATCTCCAGAGCGCGCTGGAACGCGCCCGGAAGGCTCAGGCCGCCGCCGGGACCACCGGCGGCGGACAGAGCGGAACCGCGCCGACGGGCAGTGCTTCGCCCAGCGCCGCCCCGAGCCCCGGCAGCGGATGACGGAGGCCGTCCCGCGCCGTGGTACGGTTGCCGCACAACGGCGCGGGGTGGAGCAGCTCGGTAGCTCGCTGGGCTCATAACCCAGAGGTCGCAGGTTCAAATCCTGTCCCCGCTACTGAAGTCGAAGGCCCGGATCCTCAAGGATCCGGGCCTTCGTGGTGTGTGAACGCATGTGCCGCGTGAAGAAACGGCCGTGCCGCCGTGGGGAGTTGGCAGATCTGTGTTTGACTTGTCTCTCTGTGGGCATGTCGACAAAACGCTCAAGTGACCTCATGGGCTGCGTTATACCGGGTGTACCCAGGTTGCAGGTGGTGCGACGATGGACGTTATGGGGGACAAGGCAACTCTGTTCGAGACAGGGCGATTTGTGCAGCCTTCCAGTCGCGAGGAGATCCCCGGTGAGAGCCGGGACCGGGCCGGGGAGGAGAGCCGCGACGCGGCCGACGGGCCGTTCGGGGGCATCGCGGCGGAAGACGCCGCCGAGGTCGCCGAGGAGGCGGCCGAGGAACTGCGTCAGCGGCTGGCCGCCGAGGCCGGCGACATCGAGGCCATGAGCATCCTCGGTGCCATGCTGCTGCGCCGCGGTGACCTCGGTGGAGCCGAACCCCATCTGCGGGCCGCCACCGGGGCCGGTGACCGCGCCGCCGCGAACAACCTCGGCGTCCTGCTCCACCAGCGGGGATACCCGGACGAGGCGGCCGGATGGTGGCGGGTCGCGGCGGTCGCCGGCTCGGCCGCCGCCGCGCACGCCCTGGGGCGCCACCACCGCGAGCGCGGCGACGAACCCGCAGCCGAGTACTGGTTGCGGCAGTCGGCGGAGCAGGGCCACGCCCTCGGCGCCTACGCACTCGCCGACCTGCTGGAGCACCGCGGCGACGCGGGAGGCGAGCAGTGGTTGCGGACCGCTGCCGAGCGCGGCCACCGGGAGGCGGCGTACCGGCTGGCCCGGGCGCTCGACCGGCAGGCCGCACGTTCGTCGGGCGAGGAACGGCCCGGGGCCGGCGAGGAGTCCGAGCAGTGGTACCGGCAGGCCGCCGCGCGCGGACACCGGCGTGCCGCGCTGAACCTCGGCGCGATCCTGGAGAAGCGGGGCGAGCTGAAGGAGGCCGGGCGCTGGTACCTGACGTCCGCCAGGGACGGGGACACGCGCGCCGCCTGCGCGCTCGGCTTCCTGCTGCGTGACGCAGGCGACACCGACAGTGCCGCCGCCTGGTGGCTGCGCGCCGCCAAGGACGGCGACGGCAACGCGGCCAACGCGCTGGGCGCCCTGCACGCCGAGCGCGGCGAGACGCAGACCGCGGAGCGCTGGTACCGGGCCGCGATGGAGGCCGGGGAGGAGAACGGCGCCTACAACCTCGGTCTGCTCTGCGCCGAGCAGGGACGGACCGCGCAGGCCGAGCAGTGGTACCGCAGGGCGGCTTACGACGGCCACCGGGAGGCGGCCAACGCGCTCGCCATTCTGCTGCTGAGGGCCGGGGACCCGGCGGGGGCCGAGCCGTGGTTCTCCAAGGCGGCCGAGGCGGGCAGCGTCGACGCGGCCTTCAACCTGGGGATCCTGTTCGCCGGGCGGGGCGCGGAGGACGCGGCCCTGGGCTGGTACCGACGGGCGGCGGCGGCCGGGCACGCCGAGGCGGCGCTCCAGGTCGGCATCGCCCGGCTGCGTGCCGGGGACGAGCCGGAGGCGGAGCGGCACCTGCGGTGTGCGGCCGGCGGGGGCAGTGCCGAGGGCGCGTACCGGCTGGCCGCCCTCCTCGACGCGCGGCGGCCGGCGGCGTCGCCGCACGAGCTGGGGGAGACCCCGCGGGAGAAGGCCGAGTGCGAGGAGTGGTACGAGCGGGCGGCCGGCCAGGGGCACCGGCGGGCGCAGGTGCGGGTCGGGATGCTGGCGGCCGCGCGCGGCGACGTGGTGGAGGCCGCCCGCTGGTACCGGGAGGCCGCCGAGGCGGGATCCCGCAACGGCGCCTTCAACCTGGGACTGCTGCTCGCCCGGGAGGGCAGCGAGCCGGAGGCGGCGGTCTGGTGGACCCGGGCGGCCGACGCCGGGCACGGGCGGGCGGCGCTGCGGCTCGCCCTGGTCTACACGCGGCGCGGCGAGTTGGTGGAGGGGCAGCGGTGGGCCGACCGGGCCGTGGCGCTGGGGCCGGAGGAGGTCGCGGAGCGGGCGGGCCGCTTGGGGGACGCCCTGCGGCAGGAGCTCTCGGCCTGAGGCGCCGCCCCGGCCCGCGCCGTGGACGCGGGCCGGGAGGCCGGGGCGCCGACGAGGAGGCCCGGTCCCGGCGCGCCCGCCACCTGCTGCCCGGTGGCAAGAGCGGCGGCCCTGGGCGCGGCGCCCATCGATTTGCTTCTGCGTGACCCGTTGACGTAACGTTGCATTCACCGACGCGGGGTGGAGCAGCTCGGTAGCTCGCTGGGCTCATAACCCAGAGGTCGCAGGTTCAAATCCTGTCCCCGCTACTGAAGAGTGAGGGCCGGAGTCCGAAAGGGCTCCGGCCCTCACCGCTTGTCCGGACGCTCCGGCGTCCGTGATGCCTCCCGTGCCGTCCGCCGCCGGCACCGCCGCAGCGCGGGGAGCGCGCGCCCGGCCGCGGAGTCCCGCAGTGTGCACCGCGCTTCCGGCACCTGCGGTGCGCACGGCAGGAAGCCCCGGCCGTCCTCGGGGCAGGGGCTCTGCCGGGTCGGCCGGCGGCTACGCGGCTGCGCAGTTCGGGCAGATGCCGCGGTAGGTCACCTCGACGCCCGACACGGCGAAGCCGTACCGCTCCGCCTCGGGGAGGTCGGCCAGCGGGTTGCCGTCGGGATGCACGTCCCGGATCGCACCGCAGCGCGCGCAGACCAGGTGGTGGTGCGGGCGGTGCGCGTTCGGGTCGTACCGCTTGGCGCGCCGGTCGGTGGCCACCTCCAGCACCTCGCCGAGGGACACCAGCTCCCCGAGCGTGTTGTAGACGGTCGCCCGGGAGATCTCCGGCAGCTTGGCGACGGCTCTGGAGTGCACCTCGTCGGCCGTCAGATGGACGTGTTCGCCTTCGAGGACCTCGGCCACCACACGTCGCTGCGCGGTCATCCGCCATCCGCGGCCGCGCAGCCGTTCCAGAAGGTCGCTCATGGGTCCAGCCTAACAGCAAGAGGACCAGTTTCCGATCCTGTGTGACTTTGGAGCGCCACTTAACTTAGACATTGTCTATTGTAGGATCCAGATGGACTTCAGATAAGGGACAGGACGGGTTGCACATGACGCAGGAGACGCACGCGACGCAGGGGCCGCTCACCACGGAGGCCGGTGCGCCGGTGGCCGACAACCAGAACAGCGAGACCGCCGGCGTCGGCGGCCCGGTGCTGGTCCAGGACCAGCTCCTGCTGGAGAAGCTGGCCCACTTCAACCGCGAACGCATCCCGGAGCGCGTGGTGCACGCCCGCGGGGCGGGCGCCTACGGCACCTTCACCGTCACCGCGGATCTCACCCGGTACACCCGTGCCGCGTTCCTCTCCGAGGTCGGGAAGGAGACCGAGGTCTTCCTCCGCTTCTCGACCGTGGCGGGAAACCTGGGGGCGCCGGACGCCGTCCGCGACCCGCGTGGTTTCGCGGTGAAGTTCTACACCGAGGAAGGCAACTACGACCTCGTCGGCAACAACACCCCGGTGTTCTTCGTCAAGGACGCCGTCAAGTTCCCCGACTTCATCCACACCCAGAAGCGCGACCCGTACACGGGCAGCCAGGAGCCGGACAACGTCTGGGACTTCTGGAGCCTCAGTCCCGAGAGCACCCACCAGGTGACCTGGCTGTTCGGCGACCGCGGCATCCCGGCCTCGTACCGGCACATGAACGGCTACGGCTCGCACACCTTCCAGTGGGCCAACGAGGCCGGCGAGGTCTTCTGGGTCAAGTACCACTTCAAGACCGACCAGGGCATCAGGAACCTCACCGCCGCGGAGGCGGAGCTGCTCGCGGGCAGGGACCCCGACTCGCACCAGCGTGACCTGCGCGAGGCGATCGAGCGCCGGGACTTCCCGAGCTGGACCGTCCAGGTCCAGGTCATGCCGGCCGCGGACGCCGCAGGCTACCGCTTCAACCCGTTCGACCTCACCAAGGTGTGGCCGCACGAGGACTACCCGCCCATCGAGGTCGGCAGGCTGGAGCTCAACCGCAATCCGCGGAACGTCTTCGCCGAGGTCGAGCAGTCGATCTTCTCGCCCGCGCACTTCGTCCCGGGTGTCGGCCCCTCTCCCGACAAGATGCTCCAGGGCCGCCTCTTCGCCTACGGGGACGCCCATCGCTACCGCGTCGGCATCAACGCCGACCACCTGCCGGTGAACCGCCCGCACGCCACCGAGGCGCGCACCCACGCACGGGACGGCCACCTCTACGACGGCCGGCACGGCGGTGCCAGGAACTACGAGCCGAACAGCTTCGGCGGCCTCGCCGAGACGGGCCGCCCGCTCTGGGAGCCGTTCTGCGACTTCGCCGGCGCCACCGGCGGTCATCCCGCCCCGGCGCACGCCGAGGACGACGACTTCGTGCAGGCGGGCAACCTCTACCGGCTGATGTCCGACGAGGAGAGGGAGCGCCTGATCGCCAACCTGGCCGGTGCTCTCGCACCGGTGTCCCGCGCGGACATCGTCGAGCGCGCGGTCGGCAACTTCCGGCGGGCGGACGCCGGGTTCGGAAAGCGGCTGGAGGTCGCCGCCCGGGCCCTGCGCGGCTGACCGCGTTGCCGGCCGTTCGCCGCATCGGTGGGCCGGGCTCCCCGCGGGGGTCCCGGCCCACCGCCGTGCTCAGGCGGGTGCGTGCTGCCGGACCGGCGCCCAGCAGCGGATGATGTCGCGGACCGAGACGATGCCGGCCGGCTCGCCCCGGTCGAGGACGATCAGGTGACGGAAGCCGCCGTGGGCCATGGCGCGCGCCGCCTCCTCCAGCGTCCAGGTGGGGGCCGCGAAGACGACGTCGGTGGTGGTGTGGGCGTGGGCGCGTTCCGTGTCCGGGTTCTGGCCCAGGCCCACGGAGTTCAGGATGTCGCGCTCGGTGAGTATGCCGATGCCGCCGGCGTCGGGGTCCAGGACCACCGCTGCGCCGACTCGGCGGGCGGACATCAGGGCGGCTGCCTGGCGGAGGGTGTGTGCGGGGCCGATGGTCAGGACCACCGTGCTCATGGCGTCGCGGACGAGCATGGGACGGAGCCACCTCCTGAGGGAATCCCGGAACCGACTTAGTTCATGGATTCACAAGTTCACAAGTAGGGGGACTCTCAGGGTTGCAGGTGCAGCGGCGGTCAACAAGGGGGCGCGTGCGGCTGCCGGGCGGCGGACGGGCTCGCACCGGGGCGCGCGTCAGCGCGGGCCGAGATACCCCAGCAGTTCGTCGTGGAGCAGGCCGTTCGACGCGGCCGCGTTGCCGCCGTGCGGTCCCGGGCGTCCGTCGAGGCCGGTGAAGGTGCCGCCCGCCTCGGTGACGATGATCGCGTTGGCGGCCATGTCCCAGAGGGAGAGCTCCGGCTCCGCGCACATGTCGACGGACCCCTCGGCGACCATCATGTACGGCCAGAAGTCGCCGTACGCGCGCGTGCGCCAGACCTGCCGGGTGAGGTCGAGGAAGCCGTCCAGGCGGCCCTGCTCCTCCCAGCCCGACAGGGAGGAGTAGGCGAAGGAGGCGTCCGCCAGCCGCGGCACCCGGGAGACCTGAAGGCGGCTCGCCGAGGTCAGGTTGCGGCCGGTGAAGGCGCCGTGGTCCAGCGCCGCCCACCAGCGGCGGCCCAGCGCCGGTGCGGAGACGAGCCCGACGACGGGCCGGTATCCGCGTCCCCCGTCGTCGCCGCCCGGCACGGCGCCGCCTCCTTCGCCCGCGTCCATCAGCGCGATCAGGGTGGCCCAGACCGGCACGCCGCGGACGTAGTTCTTGGTGCCGTCGATCGGGTCGATCACCCAGCGCCGCGGGCCGCTGCCCTCGATGCCGTACTCCTCGCCGAGGATCGCGTCGCGGGGGCGGGCACGTTGGAGATGGCCGCGGAGGAGTTCCTCCGCGCCCTTGTCCGCTTCACTGACCGGCGTCATGTCCGGCTTCGTCTCGACCTTGAGGTCGAGGGCCTTGAAGCGGTCCATGGTCGCCGCGTCGGCTGCGTCCGCGAGGACATGGGCGAGGCGTAGATCGTCGAGGTAGTCCGGCATGGGGCGAACGCTATCCGCCGGGGCCGGTGCGGGGCCAGCGTGCGGGGTGTCGGCGGCGTGTGGAGGACCCCGCGACTGGCCCGCCCCGTCGCAGCCCGGCCCCGTCGCAGCCCGGCCCCGGTCCGGAGGCACCCCGGCCACGCCTCGTCGCGTCCCGCACCCTCGGGGGCGTGTTCCGCCCTCGGGGTGGCGCGCCGGTCGGCGGGTGCTCCGTCGGGTCGCCGGAGGCCCTTGACAGTGCGCGCTCGCGCGTCAAACCTGTGCGCAGAGCCCTTCCCCTGGGAGGCGATGATGCCTGCAGCGCGGGAATCCCTGCTGGACGCCGCTTTCACGGCGCTGGCACGCCGGTCGTGGACGACCATCCGGATGGTGGACGTGGCCGCGGCGGCCGGAGTGTCCCGGCAGACCCTGTACAACGAGTTCGGCAGCAAGGACGGGCTGGCCAGGGCGCTTCTGCGGCGGGAGGCGGACGCCTATCTCGCCGGGGTCGACCGCGCTCTGCTCACCCCTGCCGACCCACACGAGCGGCTGACCGCCGCCGCCGAGTGGACGGTGTCCGCCGCACACGAGAACGCGCTGCTCAGGGCCATGCTCACCGGCTGCTGGAGCACCCGGTTGCCCGCACCGACCCTCGCCGCGGTGCCGTCCTCCTCGACCCTGCCCGCGCAGCGGCGCGCGGACGGCCCGCTGCCGTCGCCCGGCGACCTGCTGGCCGCCGTCCGGGACCGTGCTCTCGCCGCACTGGGCGGCTCCGGGCCGGGGCAGCCGGACCCGGCGGAGCTGGCCCGTACCTGCGAGCTGGCCATCCGTATCGCGCTGTCCTGCGTGTCGGCGCCGCCGGACGAGGACGGGGTCGCGGAACTGGTCCGTCGGGTGCTGCAGCACGCGCCGGCCTGACACGGAGGCCGGGCGCGAGGGCGCCCCGGAGACCCGAAGCGTGCACGCGGCCGGCCTGCCCCGGCAGCCGCTCCCGCCGGCCGCCGGAGTCGACCGGTTTACCTCTCCGGCCGGCTACCTCTCCGGCCGGCTACCTCCCCGGCCGGCTATCTCTTCGGTCGGCCGCCGGAGAAGGAGGGTGGTGGGAGCCTCAGTGCGCCGAGCCGGACAACTGCAGACCGATGACCCCCATGATCACCAGAGTGATCGAGACGATCTTCAGCGTGGAGACCAGGTCGCCGAGGAACACCATGCCGTAGATCGCCGTGCCGGCCGCGCCGATACCGGTCCACACCGCGTACGCCGGACCCACGTCGAGCCGGCGCAGCGACAGGGTCAGCAGTCCGAAACTACCGAGCGCGAAGATGCAGAAGGCGACCGTGGGCCACAGCCGGGTGAAGCCGTGTGACAGCTTCAGGCACACGGCGAAACCGGTCTCCAGCATCCCGGCCACGATGACCAGCAGCCACGCCATGTGCGGTCCTCCCGTTGATCCGGATCTCCGGCTCGGTGCGATTATGCACTTGCCGGGCGCGGGCCCCGCCAAACAACGCGGAACTCAGTCGCCTTCCCGGCGTTCACGGGTGGACAGCAGCCTGCGCAGCGAGAACAGCCGGGCCGGATCCGCATGGCCCCCGGCCACCCAGGCGTCCAGCGCGCAGTCCGGCTCGTCGTGGCTGCACGCGCGCGGGCAGTCCGCGGTGCCCGGCTCCAGGTCGGGGAAGGCGTGGATCACCCGGGACGGGTCGATGTGCGCCAGGCCGAAGGAGCGCACGCCGGGAGTGTCGATCACCCAGCCGCTTCCGTCGGCCGATCCGTCCCGCCCCGGCGCCGCGACGCCTCCGGCGAGGGGCAGCGCCAGGGCCGAGGTGGTCGTGTGGCGGCCCCGTCCGGTCACCGCGTTGACGTGACCGGTGCTGCGGCGGCGGTCCTCCGGGACCAGCGCGTTCACCAGGGTCGTCTTGCCCACGCCGGAGTGCCCGACGAAGGCGGTCACCCGGCCGTCCAGGTGGGCGCGGACCCGGTCCGCCGCGGTGCCGTTCTCCAACTCCTCCCGGCTGGTCACGACGTAGGGGGTGCCCAGGGCGCCGTACAGCTCCAGGATCTGGTCCGGCGGGGCCAGGTCCGACTTGGTCAGCACCAGCAGGGGTTCCAGGCCCCCGTCGAAGGCGGCGACCAGGCAGCGGTCGATCAGCCGGGGACGCGGTTCGGGGTCGGCGAGCGCGGTGACGACGGCCAACTGGTCGGCGTTGGCGACGACGACCCGCTCGAAGGGGTCGTCGTCGTCCGCGGTGCGCCGCAGCACCGAACTGCGCTTCTCGATGCGGACGATCCGGGCGAGGGTGTCCTTCCGGCCGGACAGGTCGCCGACCAGGGCCACCCGGTCGCCGACCACCGCCGCCTTGCGGCCCAGTTCGCGCGCCTTCATCGCCGTCACCGTGCGCTCCCCGACCAGGCAGGTCAGCCTGCCGCGGTCGACGGTGAGGACCATGCCCTCGGCGGCGTCCTCGTGCTTGGGGCGGATGTGGGTGCGCGGCCTGCTGCCCCGGCGGCCGGGGCGGGAGCGGATGTCGTCCTCGTCGGTGTGCTTGCCGTAACGGCGCATGACGTGTCCCCGGGTCCCTACGCCCCGAGCATCCCGGTCCACAGGTCGGGGAAGTCCGGGAGGGTCTTCGCCGTCGTCGCCACGTTCTCGATCTGCACCCCGTCGACCGCGAGGCCGATGACCGCACCGGCGGTCGCCATGCGGTGGTCCTCGTAGGTGTGGAAGATCCCGCCGTGCAGCCGCCGCGGGCGGATGTGCAAGCCGTCGGCGGTCTCGGTGACGTCACCGCCCAGTTCGTTGATCTCCTTGGTGAGGGCGGCCAGCCGGTCCGTCTCGTGCAGCCGCAGGTGCGCCACGCCGCGCAGGGTGGAGGGGGAGTCCGCGAGAGCGGCGACGGCGGCGATGCCCGGCGTGAGCTCGCCGACCTCGCCCAGGTCGACGTCGACGCCGTGAACGGCACCCGATCCGGTGAACTCCAGCCCGTACTCGGTGAGTTCGCAGGAACCGCCCATTTCGGTGAAGATCTCGCGCAGCCGGTCACCCGGTTGGGTCGTCCGCGCGGGCCAGTCCGGGACGACGACCCGGCCGCCGGTCACCAGGGCCGCCGCGAGGAACGGCTGCGCGTTGGACAGGTCCGGCTCGATCGTCAGGTCGCGGCCGAGGAGCGCGCTCGAGGTGACCCGCCACAGGTTCGGCTCGCCGCCCGACTCGGGGGTGTCCACCTGCGCGCCGACCGCGCGGAGCATGTCCACCGTCATCCGGATGTGCGGCATCGACGGCAGCGCCGAACCGACGTGCCGGACCTCCACCCCCTGGTTGAAGCGCGGAGCGGACAGCAGCAGCGCGGACACGAACTGCGAGGAGGACGAGGCGTCGATCTCGACGGTGCCGCCGTCCAGCGCGCCGCCGCCGTGCACCGTCATCGGCAGGCTGCCGCGGCCGTCGTCGTCGATCCGCGCGCCGAGCGCCCGCAGCGCGTCGATGACGCCGTTCAGCGGACGCTCGTGGGACCGCGGGTCCCCGTCGAAGCGGATCGGGCCGTCGGCAAGGGTGGCGACCGGCGGCAGGAAGCGCATCACGGTGCCCGCGTTGCCGACGTCGACGGTGGCCGGGCCGCGCAGGCCCGTGGGCAGCACCCGCCAGGCCTCGCCGGTGCCGTCCGGGCCGACGCCCTCCTCGATCTCCACGCCCATCGCCCGCAGAGCGCCGGCCATCAGCAGCGTGTCGCGGGAGCGCAGCGGGCGGCGCAGCCAGCCCGGCTCGGAGGCGAGCGCGGCGAGCACCAGGGCGCGGTTGGTGACGGACTTGGACCCCGGCACGTGGACTGTCGCGTCGACGGCGCCGCTCGCGTGGGGGGCGGGCCAGAGGGCGGTGTGGGCGGGGGTGTGGGCCATGGGCCCACTCTATAAGGAGCCGGTCAGCCCGTCGTTCGCGTGCGGTGCCGTAGCGGCCCGGCGCGTCCGCCGCGGGAGCCGATCCTCGTGCCGGCTGCGGGAGCCGATCCGGTTCCGGCTGCGGGAGTCGCGCCGCGTGCCCGCCGCCGTGCCCGTGCCGCCCGCTCATATCGCCAGCAGCCAGCGGCCACCCCCTATCAGCGAGCACAGCGACACGGCGTGGAACAGGAACAGCCAGAGCCCCGCCGGTACGTGGGTCAGCCGGGACAACTGGTCCGCGTCCGAGTCGCCGGCACCGCCCCGCCTCCGCTTGGCCTGGAGCTCGAAGGCCGGCCTGACCCCGCCCAGCAGCAGGAACCACACCACCGCGTAGGCGAAGGCGGCCTGCACCTGCGGCCCCGCCAGCCAGGACACCAGCACGAAGGTGCCACCGCTGACCAGGACGGTCAGCGCGCCGTACGCGTTGCGGATCATCACCAGCATGGCCAGCAGCAGCGCCGTCGCCACCCACAGCAGCAGTGTGATCCGCCCGGCGCCGAGCAGCGCGGCGCCGCCCAGCCCGAGCAGCGGGGGCGCGGTGTAGCCGGCCGCCGCGGTGAGGATCATGCCGATGCCGTGCGGCTTGCCCCGGCTGACGGTCAGGCCGCTGGTGTCCGAGTGCAGCCGGATTCCGGTGAGGGTGCGGCCGGTCAGCAGCGCGACCAGGCCGTGCCCACCTTCGTGGGCGATGGTGATGGCGTTGCGTGAGAGGCGCCACGGGGCCTGCGGCAGGACCACGGCGAGCGCCGCGACCAGGGTGGCGAGCACCACCCACAGGTCGGGGTCGGACTGGGTGCCGGTGAGCCGGTCCCAGAGGTCGGGCAGCGCGATCGAGGCGGTGCTGTCCATGTGTCCGGCGGCTCCCTCTCGTGAAGAGCAACAGTTCTCGCTGGTGCGGTGCGGTGCGGTGCGGTGTGGTGCGGTGCGGCGCGGTGTGGTGCCGTGCGGTGCGCCGCGGGCGGGATGTGGGTCGGGTGGCGGGCGGCGGCCGGACCGGTGGGGTGCGGTGCGCGGTCGCCGGATGCGGTGGTCGGGGGACGGGTGGGCCTGGCAGTGTGGCACGTATGTGCGGACGGTACGCGGCTAGTCGCAGGCCCGAGGATCTCGCGGGCATCTTCGGGATCGAGAGATGGGAGCCGGAGGAGACCCTGGCACCCGACTACAACGTGGCGCCGACCAAAGAGGTCTTCGCCGTCCTGGACCGCCCTGTGAAGGACGCCGCGGACCCGCGGCCGGTTCGCCAGCTGCGCCGGCTGAAGTGGGGCCTGGTGCCGTCCTGGGCCAGGACGCCCGAGGGCGGCGCCCGGATGATCAACGCGCGTGCGGAGACGGTGCACGAGAAGCCGGCCTACCGCCGTGCCTTCACCGCACGGCGCTGCATCCTGCCCGCCGACGGCTACTACGAGTGGGTCACCGGCGGCCAGGAGCGGGAACTGGAGGTAGAGGGGAAGCGTAAGCGGCCGCGCAAGCAGCCGTACTTCGTGCTGCCCGCCGACGGGTCGGTGTTCGCGATGGCCGGACTGTACGAGTTCTGGCGGGACCGCACACTGCCCGACGACCATCCGCAGTCCTGGTGGGTGACCTGCTCGGTGATCACCACCGAGGCCGAGACCACACCGCTGGCCGTCGCACCGGCGCAGGGCCCGCGGTCACTGGCGGACATCCATCCGCGGATGCCGCTGATGCTCACCCCGGACCGCTGGGACGCCTGGCTGGACCCCTCCCGTACGGACTCCGGGGACCTGCGCGCGCTCCTGGCGGCCCCGCCCGCCGGCCTGATGCGCGCCTACCCGGTGTCCACGGCGGTCAGCAACGTCCGCAACAACGGTCCGGACCTGCTGAAGGAGCTCGCGGCGCCGGAGGAGGGCACACTCTTCTGATGTGACCGAGATCATCGCTGACCTGACCGAGACCGTCGAGACCGACGCGGGGCCGGCCCGCATCGGCTGGCACCGCGCCGAGCGGGCGCGCCTGGTGCTGGCCATGGGCCACGGTGCCGGCGGCGGCGTCGAGGCGAGGGACCTGACCGCCCTCGCCGGGGTGCTGCCCGCGCACGGGGTGAGCGTCGCTCTGGTGGAGCAACCCTGGCGGGTGGCCGGCCGGAAGGTGGCACCCGCGCCGAAGACCCTGGACACCGGCTGGCGCGGGGTCTGGCCGGCGCTGGCCGCGCCCGGGCTGCCGGTGATCGCCGGGGGCCGCAGCGCGGGCGCGCGGGTGGCCTGCCGCACGGCCGGCGAGCTCGGGGCGCACGCGGTGCTCGCGCTTTCCTTCCCGCTGCACCCGCCGGGCAGGCCGGAGAAGTCCCGGGGGGCGGAACTGCTGGGGGCGGGGGTGCCGACGCTCGTCGTGCAGGGCGGCAACGATCCGTTCGGGAAGCCGGCGGAGTTCCCGGCGGGGGAGTACCGGCTGATCGAAGTACCGCACGGAGACCACGGTTTCGCCGTGCCGCGGCGCGCGCCGACCACCCAGGAGGCGGCGCTGCGGATCATCACCGACGGCGTCGTGGAGTGGACCGCCTCGCTCGGCTGAGGCCCGGGGGGAATGCGGCGCGGCGGTGTGCTGTTGACGCGGGCAGAAGTGCTGGTGCTCCAGCATCGTCGTCGTAGGAGAGGAAGTCAGCCGCATGGGTTCGACCTTCTGCCCGTCTGCCGCCCGCCACCACCCCGTGGACGGGCTGCTCCCGGCAGAGCCCGACTCGAGCCGCAGCAGCCGTGCCGATCTGGACTGGACGGTGCTCCACGCGGCGAAGACGGCCCCGATTCGAGCGGCGACCGGCGCGGATCGACAGGCGGCCCCGACCTCGGGTCGTCTATCCTCCGATTCGAGTGGAGCCGCTCTCGGTTCCACCCGGAACTTTGAGGAGGTGGGTCCGGTCACCGGTACCGACGCAGGGACCGAGAACGGCCAGTCGGAGCTGCCCGAGGGCCAGGGCACCGGCGCGGGCGCGTCGCCGGACGCGGCGGAGTCGACCGCTGAGCGCAGTGCGCGCTTCGAACGGGACGCGCTGGAGTTCCTCGACCAGATGTACTCGGCCGCGCTGCGCATGACGCGCAACCCGGCCGACGCCGAGGACCTGGTGCAGGAGACCTACGCCAAGGCGTACGCGTCCTTCCACCAGTTCCGTGAGGGCACCAACCTCAAGGCGTGGCTGTACCGGATCCTCACCAACACCTTCATCAACTCCTACCGCAAGAAGCAGCGCGAACCGCAGCGCAGCGCGGCCGAGGAGATCGAGGACTGGCAGCTGGCCCGTGCCGAGTCGCACATGTCGACCGGTCTGCGCTCCGCGGAGTCGCAGGCCCTCGACCACCTGCCGGACTCGGATGTGAAGGAAGCGCTCCAGGCGATCCCCGAGGAGTTCCGCATCGCCGTCTATCTCGCGGACGTAGAGGGCTTTGCGTACAAGGAGATCGCGGACATCATGGGGACACCCATCGGGACGGTGATGTCCCGGCTGCACCGGGGCCGTCGTCAACTGCGCGGCATGCTGGAGGACTACGCCCGCGAGCGCGGTCTGGTCCCGGCCGGCGCCGGAGAGTCGAACGAAGCGAAAGGTTCGGGCTCATGAGCTGCGGAGAGCCGCACGAGACGGACTGCAGTGAGGTACTCGACCACCTGTACGAGTTCCTCGACAGCGAGATGCCGGACATCGATCGCGACAAGTTCGAGCAGCATTT
Organism: Streptomyces sp. MS06; assembly: GCF_047200655.1. Lineage (NCBI taxonomy): Bacteria > Bacillati > Actinomycetota > Actinomycetes > Kitasatosporales > Streptomycetaceae > Streptomyces > Streptomyces sp. MS06. Next base: position 115,760 of record NZ_JBJZOJ010000016.1, on the reverse strand, counting down.
CCGGGAGTGCTCGCCGTGCCTGGAGAAGTACGGCCTGGAGCAGGCCGTGAAGAAGCTGGTCAAGCGCTGCTGCGGGCATGACGACGTGCCCACCGACCTGCGCTCCAAGGTGATGGGGCGGATCGATCTGATCCGCTCCGGCCAGTCGGTGCCCGAGCACGATGTGACGGCCGCCCCCCAGGAGTCCTGACCGTCGCACCGGAGCGGGACGGACCGCGCCCTGCGGCGCCCGCCTCCCCTCCCGCGGACCGCGTCCCACGCGCATCGTGCCGCTGCTGCTCTGCCGAGTTCCGCGGCACCTGCCGTGCGCCCGGCTCGGTGGGCCCGTTCGCTCCGGTTTCGGCTCGCCGCCGTGCGGGAAGCGCCCCTCCCGTGCCTCCGGTGTCCGCGCGGCCGGGCGGTCCTTCCCCGGTCCGGGCACCCTGTGGTGTGGTGTGGTGCGGTGCGGGAGGCAGGCCGTGTGACATGCGCCGCACGGCCCCGGTGCACGGTCCGTGACCGGTGACGGTGCCCCGTGTGGCGCGCGCGGACGGTGGGGCCGCCTCCTCGCACCCTTCGGTGACTCCGGCCGGGGCGGCAGTCTGCGCGGCGACGGTCTGACCTTGCCCGTGCCGGGGTAACCCATGGGTAATGAGCGCCCTCGCCGCCGTACGTGGTTGGATGCGAGGGAGAAGGGTGCCCGGGGGCACAGGCCAGCCCACTGAAGCACGAAGCGGAACTGGCAGGCGGGAATCGTGAGGATCTTCGGCAAGGTACGGCACCGGCCCTCCGCCTCCTGGCGGCAGGCCACCGACCGCGCGTTCACGCTGATCGGCGACGGCCGTTACGAGGACGCGGGGGCGCTGCTGACCCGTGCGGCGGACCTGGAGCCCTGGCTGTCGGAGTCCTGGTTCAACCTCGCCCTGCTGCACAAGTTCCGGCACGACTGGGAGCAGGCCCGCACGGCCGGTCTGCGCGCGGTGGCGCTGCTCGACCGGGAGGCCGGGGCCCCCGACTGGTGGAACGTCGGTATCGCTGCCACCGCCCTGCAGGACTGGCCGCTGGCCCGGCGCGCCTGGCAGGCGTACGGGCTGCCGGTGCCCGGGGGCGCCTCCCGCCCGCCGTCGGGCGGGGCCGCCGCCGGTGAGCCCGTCGGCATGGAGCTGGGCAGTGCGGCGGTGCGGCTGTCGCCGGAGGGCGAGGCCGAGGTCGTGTGGGGGCGCCGCCTGGACCCCGCCCGGATCGAGGTGCTGTCCATTCCGCTGCCGTCCTCCGGGCGGCGCTGGGGCGAGGTCGTGCTGCACGACGGCGTCCCGCACGGGGAGCGGACCACGTCCGCCGGGCACTCCTTCCCGGTCTTCGACGAGATCGAGCTGTGGGCCCCCTCCCCGGTTCCCACCTGGGTGGTCCTCATCGAGGCCGCCACCGAGGCCGACCGGGACGCCCTGGAGCAGCTCGCCGCCGACGCCGGGTTCGCCGCCGAGGACTGGTCGTCCTCCGTCCGGCTGCTGTGCCGGATGTGTTCGGAGTCCCGGATGCCCTCCGACGAGGGCGACGGGGAGCACCTCGACCCGCACGACCACAGCGAGCCGGGCCATCCCGGCCCCCTCGGCCACCGCACCGACGGGCAGCTCTGGGTGCCGGAGCGGGAGTGCGGGGTGGCCGCACCCGCCTCTCTGGTGCGGGGCCTGCTGGACGGGTGGGTGGCGGACAGTCCTGATTCCCGGGAGTGGCGGGACCTGGAAGAGGTCTGCTGAGCCACACGGCGGCGCTGAGCACCTTAGGCTGTACGGGCGGATCCGCTCCGCACGGTTTCGTCGCAGGTTTTCAGGTCGCAGGAAGGCGTACGTCGGTCATGGCGCAGCAGGACACCGATCAGCAGCACGGGGGCGTGCTCCCCGTGGACGACGAGGGCTTCGTCATCGACACCGAGGACTGCGAGCAGCGGGAGGCGGCCTACCAGGAGCGCGGCACCTCGCGGCCGATCACGGTGGTCGGGAACCCGGTGCTGCACCAGGAGTGCAAGGACGTCACCGAGTTCGACGACGCGCTGCGCACCCTGGTCGACGACATGTTCGCGTCGCAGCGCACCGCGGAGGGCGTGGGGCTGGCCGCGAACCAGATCGGCGTGGACGCGAAGGTCTTCGTCTACGACTGCCCCGACGACCAGGGCGTGCGCCACGTCGGCGTGGTGTGCAACCCGAAGCTCGTCGAACTGCCCGCGGACCGGCGTCGGCTGGACGACAGCAACGAGGGCTGCCTGTCGGTGCCGTCGGCGTACATGTCGCTGGCCCGCCCCGACTACGCCGAGGTGACCGGGCAGGACGAGCGCGGCAACCCGATCAGGGTGCGCGGCACCGGTTACTTCGCGCGGTGTCTGCAGCACGAGACGGACCACCTCTACGGCTCCCTCTACCTCGACCGGCTGTCCAAGCGCGAGCGCAAGGACGCGCTGCGGCAGATGGCCGAGAACGAGCCGCGCTACCCCGTGGTCGCCAACGACTGAGGCACCGCCCACGGGTGAACGGCAGGCTCCTGCCGAGCCCCCGGCGTACCGGTGAACGGCGCCCGTCCGGCCTGCTCCGGCCGGACGGGCGCCGTTCGGCTGTCCGCGGCACGTCCGGCCCGGCGCCGGGTGCGGGTCGCCGACCCGCACCCGAAAACGAAGGCCCCTCAGCAGCCGCATAGAGGGAGATTCTCGGCATGATGGGGTAGTGAATGAAGCAAATCCGTTCCCAGAACGGTCAGTTGTGGTGCTGAATGGGAAGGGCGGGTAGAGCCAACCGCGTACGCCCGGCACAGCGGAGGGGCGTACGCTCACCGGCGGCCGAGAGGGGTAGTTCGTGCACGCTTTCCCGGAGAGCACCACATGTGGAGACACGGCGGTGCGTGCGAGGCCGGCGGTCCCGGCGTCGCTCGCTCTCGAGGTGATCGAGGAGAGGTTTCCCCGGCAACTGCACCCTTATTGGCCGAAGCTTCAGGAGAAGACGCGGACCTGGCTGCTCGAAAAGCGGCTCATGCCGGTCGACAAGGTCGCCGAATATGCCGACGGCTTGTGCTACACGGACCTCATGGCGGGCTACTACCTCGGCGCCTCCGACGAGGTCCTGCAGGCGGTCGCCGACTACAGCGCGTGGTTCTTCGTCTGGGACGACCGGCACGACCGGGACATCGTGCACGGCCGCGCGGACGCCTGGCGGCGATTGCACGGGCGCCTGCACAGGGCGCTGGACTCCCCCCAGGAGCATCTGCACCACGAGGATCCGCTGGTCGCGGGCCTCGCGGACGCGGTGAGCCGGCTGTACTCGTTCCTGGCGCCGACGTGGAACGCCCGCTTCACCCGGCACTTCCACGCGGTCATCGACGCCTACGACCGGGAGTTCCGCAACCGGACCGAGGGCATCGTCCCGACGGTCGAGGAATACCTGGAACTGCGCAGGCTCACCTTCGCGCACCGTATCTGGACGGACCTGCTGGAACCCAGCGCCGGCCGCGAACTCCCGGACCGTGTGAGAAAAGCCCCGGCCTATCGGCGGGCGGCCCTGCTGAGCCAGGAATTCGCCGCCTGGTACAACGACCTCTGCTCGCTGCCCAAGGAGATAGCGGGCGACGAGGTGCACAATCTCGGAATCAGTCTCATCACCCATGAACGGCTGACTCTGGAAGAGGCGGTGGAAGATCTCAGACGGCGCGTCGAGGACTGCGTATCGGAATTCCTCGTCGCCGAGCGGGACGCGCTGAGAATGGCCGGCGAACTCGACGACGGAACGGTGCAGGGAAAAGAGCTGAGCGCCGCCGTGCGGGCCTGTCTGGCGAATATGCGGAACTGGTTCAGTTCCGTCTACTGGTTCCACCACGAATCCGGCCGGTACATGGTCGACAGCTGGGACGACCGGTCCACGCCCCCGTACGTCAACAACGAAGCGGCAGGTGAGAAATGACCGTCGAGTCGGTGAAGCCCGAGACCCCCGAGACCCCGGAGACCCCCGAGACCCCGGAGGCCTCGCGGGCGACGAAGACCCCGAGGACGGCGCAGGGCACGGACGCCCCCGAGGGGCAGGCGCTCAGGGAGCCCCCCGTCGCGGGCGGCGCGGTCCCGGTCCTCGGACACGGCTGGAGGCTGCTGCGGGACCCCCTGGCCTTCATGTCCCAGCTGCGCGACCACGGCGAGGTGGTACGCCTGCGGCTGGGCCCGAAGACGGTGTACGCCGTCACCACCCCCGCGCTCACCGGGGCGCTCGCCCTCAACCCCGACTACCACATCGCCGGACCGCTCTGGGACTCTCTGGAGGGCCTGCTGGGCAAGGAGGGCGTGGCCACCGCCAACGGACCGCGCCACCGCCGCCAGCGGCGCACCATCCAGCCCGCCTTCCGGCTGGGCGCGATACCGGCCTACGGGTCGATCATGGAGGAGGAGGCGCACGCGCTCACCGAGCGCTGGCAGCCCGGCCGGACCGTCGACTGCACCGCCGAGTCCTTCCGCGTCGCCGTGCGCATCGCGGCCCGCTGCCTGCTGCGCGGCGACTACATGGACGAGCGCGCCGAGCGGCTGTGCAACGCGCTCGCCACCGTCTTCCGCGGCATGTACCGGCGCATGGTCGTCCCGCTCGGTCCGCTCTACCGGCTACCGCTTCCGGCCAACCGCGAATTCAACCGGGCGCTGGCCGATTTGCACCTCCTCGTCGACGAGATCGTCGCCGAACGGCGGGCATCCGGTCAAAAGCCGGACGATTTGCTGACGGCATTGCTGTCGGCCGCGGACGAAAACGGCGACCCCATCGGTGAACAGGAGATCCACGACCAGGTCGTCGCGATACTCACCCCCGGAAGCGAAACCGTCGCCTCCACGATCATGTGGCTGCTCCAGTCGCTCGCCGAACACCCGGAACACGCCGACCGGGTGCGCGACGAAGTGGAATCCGTCACCGGCGGCCGGCCCGTGGCATTCGAGGACGTCCGCGAGCTCCGGCACACCAACAATGTCGTCGTCGAGTCCATGCGTTTGCGCCCCGCGGTATGGATATTGACGCGGCGGGCGGTCACCGACACGGAACTGGGTGGCTACCGCATTCCGGCCGGAGCCGACGTCGTCTACAGCCCGTACGCCATCCAGCGCGACGAGCGGTCCTACGCCCGCAACCTGGACTTCGACCCCGACCGCTGGCTCCCCGAGCGCGCCAAGGAGGTACCGAAACACGCCATGAGCCCGTTCAGCGTCGGCAACCGCAAGTGCCCCAGCGACCACTTCTCGATGGCCCAACTCAGCCTCATCACGGCGGCGCTGGCGACGAAGTACCGCTTCGAGCAGGTCGACGGCTCCGACGACACCACCCGGGTCGGCATCACCCTGCGTCCGCAACGGCTGCTGCTGACCCCGGTCCCCCGCTGAACGGCGAACGCGCCCGGGGCGCTCAGGCCGCGGTCTCGCCCGCCCCGGGCCCCCGGAAGGTGCGCCGGTAGGCGTTCGGGGTGGTGCCCAGCGCACGCATGAACTGGTGCCGCAGCGCCGCCGCCGTACCGAAACCGGTGCGCCCGGCTATCGCGTCCACCGTCTCGTCCGTCGCCTCCAGCAACTCCTGCGCCCGGAGCACCCGCTGGCGCAGCAGCCACCGGTACGGAGTGGTACCGGTCTCCTGTTGGAAGCGGCGGGCGAAGGTGCGCGGCGCCATGTGCGCGCGGGCAGCCAGCAGTTCGACGGTGATCTCCTCGTCGAGATGCCGCTCCAGCCAGGACAGCACCCCGCCGACCGTGTCGCACCGCGACCGGGGCAGCGGCCGTGCGATGTACTGCGCCTGGCCGCCGTCCCGGTGCGGCGGTACGACCATCCGGCGCGCGATCCTGTTGGCGACCTCCGGGCCCTGCTCCTTGCGGACCAGGTGCAGGCAGGCGTCGATGCCGGCGGCCGAGCCGGCGGAGGTGATCACCGGGTCCTCGTCGACGTAGAGCACGTCCTGCTCGATCACCGCCTCGGGGAACCGCCGGGCCAGGGTCTCCGCGTGCCGCCAGTGCGCGGCGCAGCGCCGCCCGTCCAGCAGTCCGGCGGCGCCCAGCACGAACACCCCGGAGCACACGCTGAGCACCCGGGCGCCCCGGTCCACGGCCCGCCGCAGGGACGCGAGCAGGGCGGGCGGATAGGCCGAGCAGATGTTCGCGTCCGAGGCCGGCACGGTGATCAGGTCGGCCTCCTCCAGCCGGTCCAGGCCGTAGGGGGTGGCGAGGGTGAAGCCGGGGACGTGCGTGTTCAGCGAGGGGCCCTGCGCCGAGACCACCGCGAAGTCGTACACCGGGAGCCCCTCGTCGCTGCGGTCGAGGCCGAACACCTCGCACACCACGCCCAGTTCGAAGGGGTGCACCCCGTCCAGCAGCACGGCCGCCACGTTCTTCAGCATGCGTCCAGTGTGCCCCCCGGTTGGCAGGAATTGGAAGATGTGCGGCAGCCCTGCCACTGTCCGGGGTGTCCCGGGTGGACGACCCTTACGGCATGAACGCATTCCTCGGAACGCTCACCGTCCTCGCCCTCGCCCTCCTCGTCGCGGCCCCGGCGCTCGTGGGACTCCGCCGCGAGCGCCGGATCGACCGCGCACTGCGCGAGGCGGCTCAGAAGTCCTCGTCCAGGTCGACGGTGCCCTCCACCGCCACCTGGTACGCGGACGGGCGCCGCTCGAAGAAGTTGGTCAGCTCCTGAACCCCCTGGAGCTCCATGAAGGAGAACGGGTTCTCCGACCCGTACACCGGGGCGAAACCGAGCCGGGTCAGACGCTGGTCGGCGACGCACTCCAGATACTGCCGCATCGACTCGGTGTTCATGCCCGGCAGGCCGTCACCGCACAGGTCGCGCGCGAACTGCAGCTCGGCCTCCACGGCCTCCCGCAGCATGTCCGTGACCTGCTGCCGGAGCGCGTCGTCGAACAGGTCCGGCTCCTCCTTGCGGACGGTGTCCACGACGTCGAAGGCGAACGACATGTGCATCGTCTCGTCGCGGAACACCCAGTTGGTGCCGGTGGCCAGGCCGTGCAGCAGGCCGCGGCTGCGCAGCCAGTAGACGTAGGCGAAGGCGCCGTAGAAGAACAAGCCCTCGATGCACGCGGCGAAGCAGATCAGGTTGAGCAGGAACCGGCGGCGGTCCGCCCGGGTTCGGAGCCGCTCGACGTCCTCCACCGAGTCCATCCACCGGAAGCAGAACTGCGCCTTCTCGCGGATCGAGGGGATGTTCTCGATCGCCGCGAACGCGGCGGCCCGCTCCTTGGGGTCGGGCAGGTAGGTGTCCAGCAGCGTCAGGTAGAACTGGACGTGGACGGCCTCCTCGAACAGCTGCCGGCTCAGGTAGAGCCGCGCCTCGGGGGAGTTGATGTGCTTGTACAGCGTGAGCACCAGGTTGTTGGCGACGATCGAGTCGCCGGTCGCGAAGAACGCGACCAGCCGGCCGATGAGGTGCTGTTCGCCCGGGCTGAGCCTGGCGAGGTCGGCGACGTCCGAGTGCAGGTCGACCTCCTCCACCGTCCAGGTGTTCTTGATCGCGTCCCGGTAGCGCTCGTAGAAGTCCGGGTAGCGCATGGGGCGCAGGGTCAGCTCGAAGCCCGGGTCGAGGAGGCTCCGGTCGCGGTCGGCGACGGCCGTGCCGTCGGGGGCCCCGCTGCCGGCGGTGGGGTCGCTGCCGCCGGTGCGGTCGGTGCGGTCGGTGCCGCCGGTGCGGTCGGTGCTGGCGGGTTCGGTCATCACTGGCAGGCCTCGCAGGACTCGGGATTCTCCAGGGAGCAGGCGACCGGGTCCGGGTCGGCCTGCTGGACGGGGACGGCGGCGCGTGCCGCGCGGGCGATCCGGGTCGCCGGACGGGAGCGCAGGTAGTACGTGGTCTTGAGCCCGGACTTCCAGGCGTAGGCGTACATCGAGGAGAGCTTGCCGATGGTCGGCGTCTCCAGGAACAGGTTCAGCGACTGGGACTGGTCCAGGAACGGGGTCCGCGCGGCGGCCATGTCGATCAGGCCGCGCTGCGGGATCTCCCACACCGTGCGGTACAGCCGGCGCACCTCCTCGGGGATCCAGGCGAAGTCCTGCACCGATCCGCTCGCCTCGCGCAGCGCCTCGCGGGTGCGGGCGTCCCACACGCCGAGCTTCTTCAGGTCCTCCACCAGATAGGAGTTGACCTGCAGGAACTCACCGGACAGGGTCTCGCGCTTGAACAGGTTGGACACCTGCGGCTCGATGCACTCGTACGCTCCCGCGATGGAGGCGATGGTGGCGGTCGGTGCGATGGCGAGCAGCAGCGAGTTGCGCAGGCCGGTGGCGGCGATCCGCTCCCGCAGCGCCGTCCAGCGCTCCGGCCAGGCCGGCTCGACGGCGTCGTAGTGGTCGGGGTGCAGCACGCCCCGGGCCGTACGGGTCTTCTCCCAGGCCGGCAGCGGCCCGTCCCGCTCGGCGAGGTCGGCGGACGCCTCGTACGCGGCGAGCATGATGCGCTCGGCGATGCGGGTGGACAGCCGCTGCGCCTCGGGCGAGTCGAACGGCAGCCGCAGCTTGAAGAACACGTCCTGCAGTCCCATGGCGCCGAGTCCGACCGGGCGCCACCGCGCGTTGGAGCGGCCCGCCTGCTCGGTCGGGTAGTAGTTGATGTCGACGACCCGGTCGAGGAAGGTGACCGCGGTGCGGACGGCGGCGTCGAGCCGCTCCCAGTCGAGTGCGTCGCCGTCCACGAAGGCGCCGAGGTTGACCGAGCCCAGGTTGCAGACCGCCGTCTCGCCGTCGTCGGTGACCTCCAGGATCTCGGTGCAGAGGTTGGAGGAGTGGACGACGTGCCCCGGCTCGGCCGTCTGGTTGGCGGTGCGGTTGGCGGTGTCCTTGAAGGTCATCCAGCCGTTGCCGGTCTGCGCGAGGGTGCGCATCATGCGCCCGTAGAGGTCCCGGGCGGGCAGGGTCCGGCGGGCGAGTCCCGCGGCCTCGGCCCTGCGGTACGCCGCGTCGAACTCCTCGCCCCACAGGTCCACCAGCTCCGGCACGTCGGCGGGGGAGAACAGGGACCAGGACCGGTCGGCGCTCACCCGGCGCATGAACTCGTCCGGGACCCAGTGCGCGAGGTTCAGGTTGTGCGTCCGGCGGGCGTCCTCGCCGGTGTTGTCGCGCAGTTCCAGGAACTCCTCGACGTCCGCGTGCCAGGTCTCCAGGTAGACCGCGGCGGCGCCCTTGCGCCGGCCGCCCTGGTTCACGGCGGCGACCGAGGCGTCGAGCGTCTTCAGGAACGGGACGATGCCGCCTGAGTGCCCGTTGGTTCCGCGGATCAGCGAACCCCGCGCGCGGATCCGGGAGTACGCCAGCCCGATGCCACCGGCGTGCTTGGACAGCCGTGCGACCTGGTGGTAGCGCTCGTAGATCGAGTCCAGCTCGTCCCGCGGGGAGTCCAGCAGGTAGCAGGACGACATCTGCGGGTGCCGGGTGCCGGAGTTGAACAGGGTGGGGGAGGAGGGCAGGTAGTCGAGCCGGCTCATCAGCCGGTGCAGCGCGGCCACCTCGTCCACGGCCCGCTCGGTGTCGTTCTCCGCCAGGCCGGCGGCCACCCGCAGCAGGAAGTGCTGGGGCGTCTCGATCACCTTGCGGGTGGTCGGGTGCCGCAGCAGGTAGCGGCTGTGCAGGGTGCGCAGCCCGAAGTAGCCGAAGCGGTCGTCCGCCCGCGGGTCGATCAGCGCGTCGAGCCGGGCCCCGTGCAGCCGTACGAACTCCGCGGTCCGGTCGGCGATCAGCCCCTCGCGGTGTCCGACCGCGATCGACTGGGTGAAGGCCGCCACGTCCTGGGAGGCGGCCTCGGCGCGGATGCCGAGGGTCAGCAGGCGGGCGGCCAGCCGCGAGTAGGCGGGATCCTCGGAGATCAGGCCGGCTGCGGCCTCCGTGGCCAGCTCGCGCAGCTCGGACCCGTCCGCCCGGGCGGACCTGCCGCGCAGCGCGGCGGCCGCGACCCGGCCGGGGTCGGTGTCGGGCAGGTCGGCGGTCAGCTCGGTGAGGGTGCGCAGCAGCGCGGCCCCCGGGGCGTCGTCCTCCGGGTGGGCGGCTGGGGCCGGATCGGCTGGCGCGATGGTCACTCGGGGCTCTCCCTCGCTCGGCGCGGGGCCTGAGGGCAGGGGGCAGCACACGAGCGCACGGGGCGTCGCGTCCACCGGCCCATTCCGCGAGGCCCGGACGTCAGGGCACGCCGGCCGGACGGCCGGGTGCGCCGTCGGCAGGTCCTCGGACTGACCCCCGCGCGCGGAGAGGCGCACGGGTACACCGTTGCGGGACAGTTCCGGACTCGCACCGGATTCCCCTGCGGCGACAGCGAGCATGAGCATACATCTTGTGTCGCCCTGTCGCGTCACCCCCACATGTTGTGTCCCGGTGGTGTCAGAGCGTCAGGGCGTATGTCAGCAGCACCAGATCGTCCAGCTCCGGGAGCGGATTCCAGTCCCGCTCGGGCGTGCGGACGAAGCCCAGGCGTTCGTAGATCCGGTGCGCGGCGTGCATGGCGGCCTGGGTCGACAGCACGACCCCGGAGCAGCCGCCGGTCCCGCGGGCGCGGTCGACGCAGGCGCGGACGAGCGCCTCGCCGGTGCCGCGGCCGCGCGCCTCCCGCGCGACGGCGAGCATGCGGATCTCCGCCTCCCCGGGGCCCGCTATGTCGGCCATCGGCCCGCCGCGGGCGACGAAGGTGACACCGCCGAGCACGCGGCCGTCCTCCACCGCGACCAGCACCTCGGCCGCGGCCGCCCGCTTGGCCGTGTCCCTCAGTTCCGCGAGGTAGGGGTCGTCCTCGCCGAAGTCCAGCAACCCGTCCCCCAGGTACGCCCGGGCGGTGATCTCGCCCAGGGCCGGGAGCTCGGCGGGGCGGGCGCGGCGGATGCGGATGTCCATGGTGCGAGTGTGCACGACGGGTACGACAACGGGCCGCCGGTTTTCCGTGCCCCGGCGGCCCGCTGTCGCTGCGGTGGGGTCAGTTCCCGGCGCCGGCCGTGGCCGGCGGCAGCTCCACCTGGACGCCGGGGTCGCCCGCGTCCGCCGTGTAGTCCGCCGGCACCGTCTCGTCGACGCCCTCGGGAGCCTTGACCGCCTTGAGCACGAACGTCAGGACCACGGTGACCGCGATGTTCAGGACGAACGCCGTCAGGCCGATGTAGCCGATCTCCCCGATCCCGGGGATCTCCTTGGAGGAGCCGCCGAAGTGCGCCTTCGTCGGGGAGGCGACACCGTAGGCCGCGACCGTGCCGTACAGCATGCCGGCCGCCCAGCCGGCCAGCAGGGCCCAGCGGTGGAACCAGCGGCTGAACAGGCCGCCGACCAGGGCCGGGAAGGTCTGCAGGATCCAGATGCCGCCCAGCAGCTGGAAGTTGATCGCCACCGTCTTGTCCATGGTCAGGACGAAGACCAGGGCGCCGACCTTGACGAGCAGGGAGACGATCTTGGAGACGCGGGTCTCCTGCGCGGCCGTGGCGTCCGGCTTGATGAAGTCCTTGTAGACGTTGCGGGTGAACAGGTTCGCGGCCGCGATCGACATGATCGCCGCCGGGACCAGCGCCCCGATGCCGATCGCCGCGAACGCCACGCCCGTGAACCAGTCCGGGAACATGTTCTCGAACAGCTGCGGGATCGCCAGCTGGCCGTTGTCCACCTTCACCCCGGCCGCGATCGCCATGAAGCCCAGCAGGGCCAGCAGTCCGAGCATCAGGGAGTACAGCGGGAGGATGGTGGTGTTGCGGCGGATCACCTCGCGGCTGCGGGAGGACAGCGTCGCGGTGACCGAGTGCGGGTACATGAACAGGGCGAGTGCGGAGCCGAGCGCCAGCGTCGCGTACGCCCACTGCCCGCCCGCCGCCGGGATCAGGCCGCCCTTGCCGGAGGCGGCGAACTTGTCGCCCGCCGCCGCGAAGATGTCGTCGAAGCCGCCCAGCTTGATCGGGATGTAGATGATCGCGACCGCGATGACGATGTAGATCAGCGCGTCCTTCACGAACGCGATCAGGGCCGGGGCGCGGAGCCCGGACGAGTAGGTGTACGCGGCCAGCACACCGAAGGCGATGAGCAGCGGCAGGTCCTTGACGAACCAGTTCGAGCTGTCGCCGCCGCCGACCCCCAGCACGTCCAGCACCGCCTGGATGCCGACCAGTTGCAGCGCGATGTACGGCATCGTCGCGAGGATGCCGGTGAGTGCCACCGCCAGCGACAGGCCCTTCGAGCCGAAGCGGCCGCGCACGAAGTCCGAAGTGGTGACGTAGCCGTGCCGGTGCGAGACCGACCAGAGGCGCGGCAGGAAGGTGAAGATCAGCGGATAGACCAGGATGGTGTACGGCACGGCGAAGAAGCCCGCCGCGCCCAGGCTGTAGATCGCCGCGGGCACGGCCACGAACGTGTAGGCCGTGTACAGGTCGCCGCCGAGCAGGAACCAGGTGATCCAGGTGCCGAAGGACCTGCCGCCCAGGCCCCACTCGTCGAGGCTGTGCGCGTTGTCGGCCTTGCGCCAGCGGGCGGCCAGGAAGCCCATGGCCGTGACGAGGAGGAAGAAGAAGAGGAAGACGCCGAGCGCGACGCCGTTGACGCCGTCCTTCACTGCTCCGCACCCCCGTCCGTGTTCCGGGAGCGGCGTCCGCGCTGGTCACGCTGCCAGAGCCAGTACGCGGCCACCGTCAGCGCGGTGGCGACGACCACCCACAGCATCTGGTACCAGTAGAAGAACGGGATGCCGACGAAGGACGGGTCCGTCCTGGTGTACGACCCGACCCACAGCATCGCCACGAACGGTGCGACGAGGCACAGGCCGATGGCGACGCGCGCGGGCGTCACCACCGGATCTCTGCTCACTTGCGGGGCATCTGACATCTGGTGACTCCGTCCCCTCGCTGACCACCTGGGCGTTGATCACTGTTGCAACGCGCAGGCAATCTAGAAGACGGTGTCACGCAGCGGAAGACCTCGGCGCCGATTGGCTCACGGCGCGTCCCCGGGGACTCCGGGCGCCGGTGGTTCCCGACACGCCCCGCGGGCGTTATTCCTGAGGGCGCTTCAGCCGCGCGACGAACTTGTAGCGGTCGCCGCGGTAGACCGACCGCACCCACTCCACCGGGTCGCCCTCCCGGTCCAGCGAGTGGCGGGAGAGCATCAGCATCGGCAGGCCCACGTCGGTGCCGAGCAGCCCGGCCTCGCGGGGGGTGGCCAGCGAGGTCTCGATGGTCTCCTCGGCCTCGGCCAGGTGCACGTCGTAGACCTCGGCGAGCGCGGTGTACAGGGACGTGTACTTCACCAGGCTCCGCCGCAGCGCGGGGAAGCGCTTGGCGGACAGGTGGGTGGTCTCGATGGCCATCGGCTCGCCGTTCGCCATGCGCAGGCGCTCGATGCGCAGTACCCGTCCGCCGGTGCTGATGCCGAGCAGTCCGGCGAGGGTGTCGTCGGCGGTGATGTAGCCGATGTCCAGGAGCTGGGAGGTCGGCTCCAGGCCCTGGGCGCGCATGTCCTCGGTGTACGAGGTCAGCTGCAGGGTCTGCGAGACCTTCGGCTTGGCGACGAAGGTGCCCTTGCCCTGGATGCGCTCCAGCCGGCCCTCGACCACCAGCTCCTGCAGGGCCTGCCGGACCGTGGTGCGCGAGGTGTCGAACTCCGCCGCCAGGGTCCGCTCGGGCGGGACCGGTGTGCCCGGCGGCATGGTCTCGGTCATGTCGAGCAGGTGCTTCTTCAGGCGGTAGTACTTGGGCACGCGCGCGGTACGGACGTTCGCCCCGTTCTCGTTCTCCGCACTGCTGACGTCGGTGCTCATGCTCTGCCTTCCCGGCTCCGGGTGCCGAAGCGACCGACACCCCATCGGCCGCGGCTCACATCGTGGCACGGCTTCGCGTCTGGGGGACCCACGTGGGTGCCTCCGCACGCTACGTGATCTCCCTTGTATACCGTCGGCACCCCCTTTGGTCTAGTCCAAGACGGCGTGCCGGGGGCTCAGAGGCCCTGCCAGTGCGGCTTGTGGGCGTAGGTGTGCCGGAAGTAGTCGGCGAGCTTCAGTCTGGAGGCGGCGCCCTCGTCGACGACGACCGTGGCGTGCGGGTGGAGCTGGAGCGCGGAGGCCGGGCAGACCGCGGCGACCGGTCCCTCCACGGTCGCCGCGACGGCGTCCGCCTTGCCCTCGCCGGTGGCGAGCAGTACCAGGTGCCGGGCCTCCAGGATGGTGCCGATGCCCTGCGTGATCACGTGGTGCGGCACCTGTTCGATGTCGCCCTCGAAGAAGCGTGCGTTGTCCACGCGGGTCTGCTCGGTCAGTGTCTTGATGCGGGTGCGGGAGGCGAGCGAGGAGCACGGTTCGTTGAAGCCGATGTGCCCGTCGGTGCCGATGCCGAGCAGTTGCAGGTCCACTCCGCCGGCCGTCGCCAGCGCCCGGTCGTAGTCCTCGCACGCCGCCTGTACGTCCTCGGCCGCGCCGTCGGGGCCCAGGAACCTCTCCATCGGGATGCCGAGCGGTTCGAGCACCTCCCGGCGGAGCACCGAGCGGTACGACTCCGGGTGTTCGGCGGGCAGTCCCACGTACTCGTCGAGCTGGGCGACTCGCGCCCGGGAGGTGTCGGCGCCGCCGGCCCGCACCCGGGCCGAGAGTGCCCGGTAGACGGGCAGCGGGGTGGAGCCGGTGGCGACGCCCAGCAGGGCGTCCGGCTTCTGCCGCAGTAGCCGCGCCATGGCCTCGGCGATCAGATCGCCGCCCGACTCGGCGTCCGGAACGATGACAACTTCCACGCTGGCCTGCCGTTCTGAAGAGGGGACTCGGGTGGGCTCGGGAGGGCCCGGACGGGCCCGTGTGGTTTAGACCAATCTAACAGAGGAGGGCTCCGTCGCCCAGGACCCCGGGATCGCCCCGCCGCCGTGCGGCGCACGGTGCGACGGGCCGTCCTCACGCCTCCCGGAGCCGGTTGCGGACGGGCGTGCGACGGCGCACGGCGCGGGGAATCGGTGGTGCCCGCGGAATTCGCGGTGACCAGCTGTCCCCAGATGCGGCCCGGGCGGGCTAGGCTGCCTGAGGACGGAATGGTGCGGCGGAGCCCCGCGGAGGCGGCGGTGACCGCCGAAGCCGGTTCCGACGCATGGACAGCGCAGAGTGGTCTAGTCCACAATGCGTATGGAGAACGCGCAAGGGAGCGCGAACCAACGAGCCTCCGCCTTCCCCGCACAGGAGGGCGGACCGAGGAACCGGAGCTCTCTGCCCTGACTGCCCCGGCTCCTCGCCCTTCGGCCGACCGGGACCGCACACCCCACGGCCGATGTTGCTCCGGGCTGCGGTGCCGGGAGGGTTGAGGGTCCCTCTCAGGCGCCGCGGCCCGCGGGTGTTTTTCCGGCCCGCACGGCCGCGCGGGTACGCTCGCTGACGTGCCCTCCATGAACGAGCTGGTCCGCCAGCACACCGCCCTCGGGGATTCCGACCTCGAGTGGCTCCACCTGCTGGTCTCGGAGTGGCAGCTGCTCTCCGACCTCTCCTTCGCGGATCTCGTGCTCTGGGTGCCCACCAGTGACGGCACCCGCTACGTCTCCATCGCCCAGATGCGCCCCAACACCGGTCCGACCTCCTACCAGGACGACATGGTGGGGCATCTGGTGCCGCGCGGCCGCCGTCCCATGCTGGACGCGGCGCTCGACGAGGGCCGCATCGTGCGCGAGGGCGACCCGGAGTGGCGCGAGGAGGTCCCGGTGCGGGTGGAGTCCATCCCCGTGCGCCGGGAGGGCCGCGTCCTCGGCGTCATCGCCCGCAACACCAACCTGCTCACCGTGCGCACCCCCAGCCGGCTGGAGCTCACCTATCTGCAGAGCGCCTCCGACCTCGCGCAGATGATCGCCGCCGGAGCCTTCCCGTTCCCGGACCAGCAGGTCGACATGGACGCCTCGCCGCGGGTCGGCGACGGCCTGGTCCGCCTCGACGCCGAGGGCATCGTCCAGTACGCCTCCCCGAACGCGCTGTCGGCCTTCCACCGCATGGGCCTCGCCGCCGACCTGGTCGGCCAGCACCTGGGGCGGACCACCGCCGAGCTGGCTCCGACCCGGGGGCCGGTGGACGAGGCGCTCGCCAAGGTCGCCAGCGGCTGGGCGCCCCGCGAGTTCGAGATCGAGGCCCACGACGGGGTGATCCAGTTCCGGGCCATCCCGCTGAAGCCGAAGGGCACCCGCATCGGCTCGCTGGTACTGCTCCGGGACGTCACCGAACTGCGCCGCCGCGAACGTGAGTTGATCACCAAGGACGCCACCATCCGGGAGATCCACCACCGGGTGAAGAACAACCTCCAGACGGTCGCGGCGCTGCTGCGCCTCCAGGCCCGACGCATCGAGTCGGAGCGGGGGAGGGAGGCGCTGGAGGAGGCCGTGCGGCGGGTCGGCTCGATCGCGATCGTGCACGAGACCCTGTCGCAGAACCTCGACGAGCGCGTGGAGTTCGACGAGATCGCCGACCGGGTGCTGGCGATGGTCGCCGAGATCGCCCCGGGCAAGGTCACCGGCCGGCGCACCGGCCGCTTCGGCATCCTGGACGCCGAGGTGGCCACTCCGCTGTCGATGGTGCTGACCGAGGTGCTGCAGAACGCCCTGGAGCACGGCTTCAGCGACGGGGACACCGGAACCGTCGAGGTCTCGGCGGTGCGCGGCGGCACCACCAGGGAGGGCCGGCTGCTGGTCACCGTCCAGGACGACGGGGTGGGCCTGCCCGAGGGCTTCGATCCGCACCGCTCGGGAAATCTGGGGCTGCAGATCGTACGGACCCTGGTGGAGGGCGAGTTGGGTGGCACCTTCGACATGGTGCCGGCGCCGGAGCGGGGCACGCAGGTGGTCCTGGACCTTCCGGTGCGTTCGCAGAAGTAGGACGGAGCCGCGCGGCGCCGTGGTCGGGCCGGCCGGGCGGACCACGGCCCGGCCGGACGGCCGAGGCTGGTGCGGCCCGTCGCGCGGGAGCCGGGGCGGCGCGGACGGTGCGGGGCAGCAAAAAGCCCCGGACCGCCATGGGTCCGAGGCCAGTGCTCGTTGCTGCTCTGCAAGTGTTGCTAAGCGCATCGGTTACTGCGCGCTGCGGCTCGGGGGCGGGAGAAGCGCACGCACCGGGCACGAGAGATGCCGTCCGGCGTGCGCGCCGCCAAGCTCAGGCTGTCAGCTGGGGTGGAATCGTCAGGCGGAGGCCTGACGGGCCCGGTTGCGGGCGGCGCGGCGCTTCATGGCGCGGCGCTCGTCCTCGCTGAGGCCACCCCAGACGCCGGAGTCCTGACCGGACTCGAGCGCCCACTGCAGACACTGCTCGATCACCGGGCAGCGACGGCAGACGGCCTTGGCTTCCTCGATCTGCAGCAGCGCAGGACCGGTGTTGCCGATGGGGAAGAAGAGCTCGGGGTCTTCCTCGCGGCAAACGGCGTTGTGACGCCAGTCCATGGCTGCTACCTCTCCTGGGTTCTCCGTACGTATGACGTACAGGTGCTTGTGAATGTGAACGCTTTCACGAATCCCTCAACAAGTGAAGGGCCGACCGCCAGGTGACCTGGCCGTGGTCCTGTGGTGTGGAGAGGGATTCCGGTGATCTGTGGAGGCCGGTGTTGCGGGCCGTCCCGATCGCCACGTAGAGACTCGCAAACCTCAGCGGCGGATACAACCCCTTCCGGAAAGTTTTTTTTGATTCTTCGGTGTCGACTGCGTCACAGCCGTACTTCCATGGGGTGGACCCTGGCCTAAACGTTCGAGTGAAAGGACTTTGGCCCCTTCCACTCACACAATCACACGCAGTGCACGGCGTACGCCTGTGAACGTCACGCTGGTACGCAGCCCCAGATGGTCACCGTCCATCTGAAGGGGTAGCGGCACCTTCGAATGCAAGGTGAACTGGTCCAGGTCGTGCAGGGAGACCGCATGTCTGCCCCGCGGGCCCCGCTCGGGGGACGAAGTGAGCAACTGGGTGCCATACCGGGCGACCGCGGCGGTGGACAGGCGGCGCAGGCCGAAGAGATCGAGCCCGGTGTCGAAGGACGCCTCGGGGGAGGCGTAGATGGGGCGATTGCCCAGGAACGTCCACGGAGAGGTGTTCGAGACTATGGACAGCACCAGGTCGGTGACCGGGTCCTCGCCCGGCCGCTCCAGGCTGATCACACCGTGTCGCCGGTTCGGCTCGCCCAGCAGCTGGCGCACCACCTGGCGCACGTAGAGCGCGTGCGTCGACCTCCTGCCGCGCTCGCGGTGCTGCTCCACCCGGCCGACCACTCCCGCGTCGAAGCCGAGCCCCGCGTTGAAGGTGAACCAGCGCTCCGGCACCGCCTCGTCCTCCGTGCCGGGCGTGCCCGTGGCCCGCCCCAGGCCGACCGTGCGCTCGCTGCCCTCGCGCAGCGCGTCCAGCAGCGCGCCGGTCGCCTCGACCGCGTCGTTCGGCAGGCCGAGGGCGCGGGCGAAGACGTTGGTCGAACCACCGGGGACCACCGCGAGACCGGGCAGCCGGTCGGGCGCGGGTCCGTCGTGCAGCAGTCCGTTGACCACCTCGTTGACCGTGCCGTCGCCGCCGAGGGCCACCACCATGTCGACGTCGTCGCTCAGCGCGGCCTGGCGGCCCAGGTCGCGCGCGTGCCCGCGGTACTCGGTGGTGACCGCCTCCAGCTTCATCTCGCTGGCGAGCGCGTGGATCAGTACGTCACGTGTGCGCGCACTGGTCGTCGTTGCCGCCGGATTGACCACGAGAAGTGCACGCATGGGTTGCAGGGTACCTACTGGGCGGTACCCGGCCCAGGGCGAGGTGGGCAACGTGCGGGGGGCGGTGCGGTGCCGGTGGCCCGGGTCGCGCCGTCCCGCGGCGGGCTACCCTGCTGGGGTGAGCAGCGAGCAGACCCCCACCACCCCCCGGGACCCGGAGACCGCCGGACCGCGCCCGCGGCGCCTGACGTACGCCGCCGCACTGGCCGGACTGGAAGGGGCCGCGCTGGCGGCCGGCGGGATGTGGATGCTCGTCGCCGGCCTGACGGGCCGGCCGGACGACCGCCAGCAGGCCGTCACCGGCGGCGTGACCCTGATCGTGCTCGCGCTGCTGCCGCTGCTCGCCGCCCGCGGGCTGCTGGCCCGCCGCAGCTGGAGCCGGGGCCCGGCCGTCATCACCCAGATCATGGCGCTGCCGGTGGCCTACAACCTGCTGGTCTCCGACGGCAACGGCATCCCGGTGGGCATCGTGCTGGCCGCGGTCGCGGTCACCGCGCTGGTCCTGCTGGTGAACGGGGAGACCACCCGGGCCCTCGGGATCCGGGGGCCCGGCCGGACGCCGAGGTAGACCGGCGGCGCGCGGTTCGTGCGTACGGGGGACGCCCCGTACGGTCACTCCTCCACCAGCAGCTTCTCCCGTAGCTGCGCCAGCGTGCGGGCGAGAAGCCGGGAGACGTGCATCTGGGAGATGCCGACCTCCTGCGCGATCTGCGACTGGGTCATGTTGCCGAAGAAGCGCAGCAGCAGGATCCGCTTCTCACGCGGTGGAAGGTCCTCCAGCAGCGGTTTGAGTGACTCCCGGTACTCCACCCCCTCCAGCGCCTCGTCCTCGGCGCCGAGGGTGTCGGCGACCGCGGGCGACTCGTCGTCGGTGTCGGGGACGTCCAGGGACAGCGTGGAGTAGGCGTTGGCCGACTCCAGGCCCTCCAGGACCTCCTCCTCCGAGATGGCCAGCTTCTCGGCGAGCTCGTGGACGGTGGGGGAGCGGCCGTGCAACTGCGACAGCTCGGCCGTCGCCGTGGTCAGCGCCAGGCGCAGCTCCTGCAGCCGGCGCGGCACCCGTACCGCCCAGCCCTTGTCGCGGAAGTGCCGCTTGATCTCGCCGACGACCGTCGGGGTCGCGTACGTGGAGAACTCCACCCCGCGATCCGGGTCGAAGCGGTCCACCGACTTGATCAGGCCGATGGTGGCGACCTGGGTGAGGTCGTCCAGCGGCTCGCCGCGGTTGCGGAAGCGGCGCGCGAGGTGCTCCACCAGCGGCAGGTGCATGCGGACCAGCCGGTTGCGCAGCTCCGCGTACTCCGGACCGCCCTGCGGCAGCGCCCGCAGTTGGACGAACAGCGCCCGTGCGCCGCTGCGGTCCTGCGGACCCTGCGGCGCGCCGTGCCCGGTGTGCGCACCCGGCGCGTCGCCCTCGGCGTGTCGCTCGTGCTCGCTCATCGTCCCGCCCGCTGCCCTTCCCCGAGCCCTCGCTCTCTCCCCCGCTCCCGGCCTCGCTCGAGTGGGGGCGCCACCACGGCCCGGGGCGTCCCCGGGCCGTGCGTCCCCGGGCGCCTCGCGGGCGCTGCCGGCCCGCCTCCGCGGGCTCTCCTCCGGCTGGTTCGCCGCAGGCTCGTCCTGCGGATGCGGCCGGGCCTGCTCGGGGATCCCGTCGACGCCGCCGGCGGTGTGCCGGGTACCGCTCGTCCCGGGGGCACCCTCGGTCGGCAGCTTCCGTGTGCCGCGTTCCTCGTCCCGCACCGGCCCGTCCCCGTCCTTCACGCCGGCCCGGGTCCCGCGCCGCGCTGTTTGTAGAGGCTGATCGAAACGGTCCTGTCCTCGTCCACGGCGGAGGAGACCTTCCCCGCGAGAGCGGACAGGACGGTCCAGGCGAAGGTGTCCCGCGAGGGGGCGTGTCCATCCGTGGTCGGTGCCGAGACGGTCACCTCCAGTGAGTCGTCCACGAGCCGGAAGACGCAGGAGAGGACCGAGCCGGGCACGGCCTGCTGGAGCAGGATCGCGCACGCCTCGTCCACCGCGATGCGCAGGTCCTCGATCTCGTCGAGGGTGAAGTCCAAACGGGCCGCGAGTCCGGCCGTGGCCGTGCGCAGCACCGACAGGTAGGCCCCCGCGGCCGGCAGCCGAACTTCCACGAAGTCCTGGGTCACGGGCTCGCCGTCGATCTGGGACACCCTCACCTCCAAGGTGGTACGAGCTGTTCGGGGCCGGGGGTCGCCCCCCGGGGTAACGCGAAGTGTGGTTCAGCGGTGACGCTATCGCGCCCTGAACATTCCTGTCCCCGGGACCCCGACCAGTTTCCGTCACTCATAGTAAAACTCCGAACACGCTCCGTGGCTAGAGGGTGGGCGTGCCCAATTCGGAAGAGCGTGCGCCGGGTTGACGTACCCAGGCGCCAGACGCTCGAACCGTACCCGCCGGTCACACCAGCACGTGGTCGACGAAGCACCAGCGCCAGTCCTCACCCGGCTCGAAGGTCCGCATCACCGGGTGCCCGGACGCGGCGTGGTGGGCCGTCGCGTGCCGTCCCGGCGAGGAATCGCAGCAGGCCACGTGCCCGCAGGTGAGGCACAGCCGCAACTGCACCGGGTGCGAGCCATCGTGCACACACTGCTGACACGTCTCGCCGAGCGGCTCCGGTTCCGGGTACGGGAGCATCTCCGCGTGCGCGCACTGTTTCATGATTGCCAGGTTACGACGGTCGCGCGGACGACCGCGCGGAAAAGACGGACGGGCGGAGAACGATGGACGTGATGCCACTGCTGCTGCTGGTCGCCGGCAGCGCCGCGGTCGCCGGAGCCGCCCGGCGCACTCCCGTGCCGGCCCCCCTGCTGCTGGTCGCGGCCGGCCTGGCGGTGTCGTACCTGCCCGGGGTCCCCGACTACACGCTCGCGCCCGACGTCGTCCTCCCCCTGCTGCTGCCGCCGCTGCTGTACACCTCGGCCACCGACAGCTCCTACCTGGACCTGCGCGCCCAGTTGCGGCCCGTGGCGCTGCTGTCGGTCGGCTACGTGCTCTTCGCGACCGTCGCCGTCGGCTGGGCCGCCCACCTGCTCGTGCCGGGACTGCCGCTGACCGCGGCGCTGGTGCTGGGCGCCGTGGTGGCGCCGCCGGACGCGGTCGCGGCCACCGCGGTGGCCCGCCGGGTCGGACTGCCCTCGCGGATCACGACGATCCTGCAGGGCGAGTCCCTGCTCAACGACGCCACCGCGATCACCGCCTACAAGGTGGCCCTCGCCGCCGCGGTCGGCGAGGGCGCCTCCTGGGCGGGCGGCATCGGGGAGTTCCTGCTCGCCGCGGTGGGCGGCGTCGCCGTCGGCCTGGTCCTGATGGCGCCGCTCCACTGGCTGCGCACCCACCTGTCGGAACCGCTGATCCAGAACACCCTCTCCCTGCTGATCCCGTTCGTCGCCTACGCGGCCGCCGAGCAGGTGCACGCCTCCGGGGTGCTCGCGGTCGTCGTCGTCGCGCTCTACCTCGGCCACCGCTCCTGGGAGGTCGACTTCGCCACCCGCCTCCAGGAGGACGCGGTGTGGAAGATGGTCGCGTTCGTCCTGGAGTCGGCGGTGTTCGCGCTGATCGGCCTGCAACTGCCCGTGGTGCTGCGCGGGCTCGGCGAGTACGAGGGCGTCGACGCGGCCCTGTACGCGGTCCTGGTCTTCCTGGCGGTCGTCGCCGCCCGGTTCCTGTGGGTGTACCCGGCGACCTTCCTGCCGCGGCTGCTGTCGGCGCGGATCCGGGCCCGCGAGGAGAACCCCACCTGGCGCGGCCCGATCGTCGTCGGCTGGGCCGGGATGCGCGGGGTGGTCTCCCTCGCCATCGCGTTCTCCGTCCCGCTCACCGTGCACGACGGCGACGCGCCCTTCCCGCAGCGCAACCTCATCCTCTTCCTGACCTTCACCACCGTCATCGGCACGCTGGTGGTGCAGGGCCTGACCCTGCCCCCGCTGATCCGCCTGCTGCGGTTCCCGGGGCGCGACCCGCGGGCCGACACCCTCGCCGAGGCCAACGCCCAGGCGCAGGCCTCCCGGGTCGCCGAGCAGCGCCTCGACGACCTCCTCGCCGACGAGCGCAACGCCCTTCCGCCCCCGCTCGCCGACCGCCTGCGCACCGTCCTGGAACGCCGCCGCAACGCCGTCTGGGAACGGCTCGGCCAGGCCAACCCGATCACCGGGGAGACCGTCGACGACACCTACCGCAGGCTGTCCCGGGAGATGATCGGCGCCGAGCGCGCGGTCTTCGTGAAGCTCCGGGACGGCCGCCACATCGACGACGAGATGCTGCGCACCCTGCTGCGGCGGCTGGACCTGGAGGAGGCGGCGGCCTACCGGGAGACCGCCTGAGCCGCGGCCGGTCCGCTCCGCTCGGGGAAGGGGCGGCCGGTGACCACCGCCGCGACCGCGGTACCCGGCCGGAAGGCACCCTCCTCGACGAGGACGACCAGTCCGTAGAGCAACTTGGCGACATAGAGACGTTCGACGGGCACTCCGTGGCGCTGCTCGAAGTCGTCGGCGAAGGCGTGCAACTCGGGGGTGGTGCGGGCGTAGCCGCCGCAGTGGAACCGGTCGTCGAGCCGCCAGTCGCCGCGGAGGCCGCCGAAAGCGGCCTCCTGCAGGCGGCGTACCTCGCCGTCCAGGAAGCCTCCCCTGAGCACCGGTACGCCCAGCGCGCGCCCGCCGGGACCGAGGCCCGCGGCCAGGCCGGCGAGGGTCCCCCCGGTGCCGCAGGCGACCGCGGCCACGTCCGCCCGGTCGCGCAGCTCCGCCCCGAGCGCCCGGCAGCCGCGCACCGCCTCCGCGCTGCTGCCGCCCTCCGGCACCACGTAGGCGTCCCGCGCGTCCACCGTGCGCAGCAGCGCCGCCAGGGTGTCCGGTTCCGTCTTGCGGCGGTAGGTCGCCCGGTCGACGAAGTGCAGCCGCATCCCGTCGGCCGCGCACCGCGCCAGGGACGGGTTGAGCGGCCGGCCGGCGAGTTCCTCGCCGCGCACCACGCCGACGGTCGGCACGCCCAGCAGCCGTCCCGCGGCGGCGGTGGCGCGCAGATGGTTGGAGTAGGCACCGCCGAAGGTGAGGATCGGCCGTCCCGCCGCCGACCGGAGGCCGGGCGCCAGTTTGCGCCACTTGTTGCCGACCAGTTCCGGGTGGACCAGGTCGTCGCGCTTGAGGAGCAGCCGCACTCCCCGCCGGGCGAACCGGGCGTCGGGCACCTCCTGCAGCGGGGTCGGCAGGCGGGGGCGCAGGGTTTCCGGACCGGTCACGCGCCCATTGTCGAACATCTGCCCGCCGGGAGCGGCTCCGGCTCCGGACGGCTCCGGAGCCCCTCTCGCCGGCCGTCGGCCCGCTTGCGGCCGCCCGCGCGACGATGACCGTCCCAGGACGGTCATCGGGTCGGCCGGTCCGGTCGGGGCCCGGGTCCTGCCCAGCGGCCGGTGATCCAATCCCGCTCTTTCGTGTAATAGCAACGACACGTTGCGTGATGAAAGGCTGTTCGCGAGATCGGTGCCCGGCGCAGCATGGCGCCGGAGCATGACCGGGAGGGCATTTCTCTATGTCGGTAGGCGAAGAGGTCCGTGCGGAGCAGAACAGGCCACAGCAGAGCCTGGGCACCGCGGCCGCACGGAACCTGGCCACCACCACCAAGTCCGCTCCGCAGATGCAGGAGATCAGCTCCCGCTGGCTGCTGCGCTCACTGCCGTGGGTGGACGTCAAGGGCGGTACGTACCGTGTCAACCGGCGGCTGACGTTCGCCGTGGGAGACGGCCGGATCACCTTCGTGAAGACCGGCGACCGAGTCGAGGTCATCCCCGCGGAGCTCGGCGAGCTGCCCGCGCTGCGCGGGTACGAGGACGTCGAGGTGCTCTCGGAACTGGCCCGGCGCTGCCAGCAGCGCGACTACGCCCCCGGCGAGGTGATCGCCTCCTTCGGCAGCCCCAGCGACGAGGTGTACCTGCTGGCGCACGGCAGGGTGGAGAAGGTCGGGACCGGCCCCTACGGCGACGACCAGGTGCTCGGCGTGCTCGCCGACGGCGCCTACTGCGGTGACGCGGCGCTGCTCTCGGCGGACGTCATCTGGGAGCACACCGTTCGGGCGGACACGGCGTGCACGGTCCTCTCCCTGTCCCGCCAGGACGTCGAGCAGGTCGCCGAGCGCTCGGAGTCGCTGCGCGAGCAACTGGCCCGCCTGCGCTCCGTCCCCTCGCAGCGGACCAACAAGTACGGCGAGAAGGAGGTCGACCTGGCCGCCGGCCACTCCGGCGAGCCCGACATCCCGCACACCTTCGTCGACTACGAGGCCCGGCCCCGCGAGTACGAGCTGAGCATCGCCCAGACCGTGCTGCGCATCCACTCCCGCGTGGCCGACCTGTACAACCAGCCGATGAACCAGACCGAGCAGCAGCTGCGGCTCACCGTGGAGGCGCTCAAGGAGCGCCAGGAGCACGAGCTCGTCAACAACCGGGACTTCGGGCTGCTCCACAACTGCGAGTACGACCAGCGGATCCA
Organism: Streptomyces sp. MS06; assembly: GCF_047200655.1. Lineage (NCBI taxonomy): Bacteria > Bacillati > Actinomycetota > Actinomycetes > Kitasatosporales > Streptomycetaceae > Streptomyces > Streptomyces sp. MS06. The sequence goes on along the minus strand of NZ_JBJZOJ010000016.1, from coordinate 90,600 downwards.
GCCGCACGACGGGGTGCCCGGTCCCGACGACATGGACGAGCTGCTCAGCCGCCGGCGCGGTACCAGGATGTTCCTCGCCCATCCGCGTGCCATCGCCGCGTTCGGGCGCGAGCTGAACAAGCGGGGGTTGGTCCCCGAGACGATCGACGTGGGCGGCAACCGCATCCCCACCTGGCGCGGGGTGCCCCTCTACCCCTGCAACAAGATCCCGGTGACCGAGGCCCGCACCAGCTCGATCATCGCCCTGCGACTCGGTGAGGAGGACCAGGGCGTCATCGGTCTGCGGCAGTCCGGCATCCCCGACGAGATCGAGCCCAGCCTGTCGGTGCGTTTCATGGGCATCAACGAACAGGCCGTCATCAAGTACCTGGTGACCGCCTACTACTCGGCCGCCGTACTCGTCCCCGACGCGCTGGGCGTCCTGGAGAACGTCGAGATCGGCCGCTGGCGGTGAGCCACCCCGTCGCCGGACCGCGGTGCGCCCGCCCTGCGGGGCGCGCGCACCGCGGCCACCCGGCAGCGTGGACGCCACCGCCCGACGATCCACCGAGGGGCGACAGATGGCCGACTTCCTGACCCACTCCCCGACCCTCGGCCGGAGGCCCGCCGACGAACCGGAGAGAGTCGGCGCTGCCGGGCGACGAGACTCCGGCCGATGCGACCACGGTGACCACGGCTACCGCGACGGCCGCGACGGCCACGGTGACCAAGGCGGTCGTGTCGGCCAGGGAGACCACGAAGGCCACGAAGGCCACGAAGGCCACGAAGGCCACGAAGACCGCGATGACCGCGAAGGACCTGTCGACGGCCACGAGGCGGTGGACATCCTCCACCGCACCCGGGCCTCGGTCGATCCCGAACTGCGTGCCGCCGTGGACTCGCTGCCGGGCTTTCTGCGCCATGTCGCGTGCTACCACTTCGGTTGGGAGCACGCCGACGGCACCCCGGCCGAGGGTGGCACGGGCAAGGCCATCCGGCCCGCGCTCGTCCTCACCGCGGCCGCCGCGCTGGGCGGCGCCGCCGCCAGGGCCGGCGCAGTCCGGGCCGCCGCGGCGGTCGAACTGGTCCACAACTTCACCCTGCTGCACGACGACGTGATGGACCGGGACGCCACCCGCCGGCACCGGCCCACCGCCTGGACCGTCTTCGGCGACGCCGACGCGATCCTCGCCGGGGACGCCCTGCAGGCCCTGGCGCTGCGGTTGCTCGCCGGGGATCCGCACCCCGCAGCCCCGGCCGCGGCCGCCCGGCTCGCGGACTGCGTCGTGGAACTGTGCGCCGGGCAGCAGGCCGACACCGCCCTGGAGCGGCGCGACCCGGCCGGGGTCGGGCTCGACGAGGTGCTCGCCATGGCCGAGGCCAAGACCGGCGCGCTGCTCGGCTGCGCCTGCGCCGTCGGTGCCCTGTACGCGGGGGCCGGGGACGGGGACGTCGAGGCGCTGGACGGGTTCGGTCGGCAGGCGGGGCTCGCCTTCCAGCTCATCGACGACGTCATCGGCATCTGGGGCGACCCGCGGCGCACCGGGAAACCGGTCGGCGCAGACCTCGCCGCACGCAAGAAGTCGCTACCGGTGGTCGCGGCGCTCGCAACCGGTGGCCCGGCCGCCGCCGAACTGGCGCTCCTGTACGCACGGCTCCCGCGGAACGCCGATGGGAGCGAGTCGCAGGAGCGGGACATCCGGCGTACCGCGCTCGCGGTGGAACGGGCCGGCGGGCGTGACTGGGCGCAGGCCCAGGCGGCCGACCGGATGGCCCGAGCCGTACAGGAACTGGCCCGTGCGATCCCGGAGCCGGAGAACGCGGACGGCCTGCTCGCACTGGCGGAGTTCGTCACCCGGCGCAGCAGTTGACGGCCGTCCGCCGGCAGCCCCCGGAACCCCGGAGCCGTCCGGGACCGCGGGGCTACCGACCCCGCACGGTCTCGGGCGCTCCGGCCCGGTGGATCCGCGCTTCCCCCGCGCCGGGTGCGGGCCCGCGTTCCCGGCCCGCACCCGGCGCGGACCCGGCTCCCCCGAGGTGCTGCGGAGCGGACAACGGTAGGGTCAACACCCTTGTTGCATAGGTGTGTTGCGGAGCAGGGGGCGACAGTCATGGGCGTGGTGATCCGGGCCGCGGTGGAGCAGGACCGGGAGTTGGTGGTGCGGGTGCTGGACGAGGCCTTCCAGGACGACCCGGTCAGCAGTTGGGTGTTCCCGGGTGCGGACTACCGCCGCCGCACCCACCACCGGCTGATGGCCGCTTTCACCGACACCGTGCTCGCCGAGGGGAGTATCGACCTCGTCGAGGACGGGTCGGCATGCGCGCTGTGGCTTTCCCTGCCGGGCGGCGACGCGCAGGGCGGCGACCGGGACGGCGGCGACCGGGACGGCGGCACGGAGCCGGCCGGCGCCGGAACGGGTGGTGCCGGAACGGGCCGTGTCGCGCGGGGCGCCGTCCGGGCGGACGACGACCGACAGGACGACCAGCAGGACGGGCGGGACGCCGAAGCGGCCGTCGAGGCCGTTGGCGGGCAGCAGGACGGAGAGCCCGACGGGCCGGCCCGGATGCGGGACGCCGTCGACCCCGACAACGAGCGCGTCGAGCTGATCGGCCGACTGACCGAGGGCATCCACCCCGAGGGCCGGGCCCACGCGTACCTGTGGATGATCGGCGTGGCACCCGGCCACCAGGGCGAGGGGCTCGGTGGCGCTCTCCTCGCCCATCGGCTGGAGCACTGCGACCGGATCGGCCTGCCGGCGTATCTGGAGGCGAGCAGCGCGCGCAGCCGCCGGCTCTACGAGCGCCTCGGCTTCGTGGACACGGGCCGTCCCCTCGACCTGCCCGACGGCCCCCGCATGTGGCCGATGTGGCGCGAACCGCGGGCGCACGGGCAGGGGGCGCCGTCTCCGGTCCGGGCCTAGGCTGAGTACATGGACAGTGCGGAAGACACCTGTCCCGTCTGCGGACAGCCCGCCGAGACGGTCGTCCGGCGCCACAAGACACTCGGCGCCTGGGTGCCGGTGTGGGGCCACGGCCCCTGCCGCAACCCCGAGTGCGCCGCCTACCGCGAACCGGACTCCGGCACGCGGCCCCGCGAACGCGCTCCACGGTTCCCCGAGCGGGGCACGGCCGCAGCAGCGAAGCGGGGCGGCACCTCCCCGGACCGGACCTGAGCGACGCGGCCGCAGGTGAGGCCTGCGGGCTCCGCCGCTGACGTGCCGAACACCGCCGTCCCGATGGCCGCCGTCCGGGGCGCCGCCGTCCGGGTCGCCGGTGGAGCGGGCGCCTCGGAGCGGGCGTCGGGCGGGTCCGGGGCGTCCCCGGTCATGCCGGTGCCGTCAACACGGCGCGGACCCGCACCCGTGCGCGGCCGGGTGGCGGACAACGCGATCGGTCCGCACCCGGACCGCGGGGTACGCCGTCTTCGGCGGCCTGCGGCCGGGTGCGGACCGGGAGCCCGGGCGGCAGCGGGGCCGCGGTTCGGGAGACGTGACCGAAGGTCAGGCCTTCTTGGTCTCCTAGTAATGGGGCGGGTCGGTGACCTGCGGGGATCTTCCCTGTAGGTCGCTGACCTGGCCTTTTGCTGATGGCTGGCGATGGGGTACGACGGTCCTGATCGGGTGTCCTGCGGACTGTGTGCGGACTGGGGCGGGCACTCTTCGGTATTCGAATGCGCCGGCCCGCAGGGATGCCGCACACTCTCCGGATGATCGTCCTGCAGCCTGTCCTGGAGACCTGTGCCACCGATGGCTTCGACCTCTGGCCGGTGGCCGAGTGTGGGGCTTACGACTTCCTTGCGCTCGGCGGTGCGCTCAGCCCTGCCGAGGTCGGCACGGCTGTCATGCGTATTGCCGAGTGCAACAACGTCGACCTGGAGGGTGAGGGGCGACCGCAACGGCCTACCGATCCGCTAGGGAACTTCCTGCACGGGCTCCTCACTATGGACAACCTTTTCGCCGCCGGCGGCCTGCGGGTGACTGATACAGCAACCGGCATCGCCCTGTCGCCGGGCTGTTGCAGCGGGCTGGACGAACGACGCGACTGGCTTGCGGTCATCGATGGAGATGGCTGGGCCTCCTTCGGCCATGACCCCTCTCCGCTCGCCGAACGGATGGGCGACGTGGTGCGGCTGACCATTGACGCTGAGCAGCAGGACAGCCCTGTGATCGAGCTGCCCATCATCGATCTGCGTCGCCTGCTCGCCGATGCGGAACGCGACCTGGCTGCCTTCCATCGCCTTGCCATCGGCTGGGCAGCCCTGCACTTGCCTGACCATGCTGACCCCGTTTGTGCGGCTCTTGCTCGTGCCCTTGACCTGCCCGCGCCTGCCGTCCCGAAGCCGTAGGGCGACGACGTGCCCGTACCTGGCGCTTCTATCGCCAGCCGCACAGGGAGACCTCCGGGCCTCCGGTGAGGTACCGGTGGAGGGCACTTGACGTGGTGTCCACGAAGTTCTCGGGGATGGAGTCGGCGCGGACCCAGCCGACTTGGGCGTGCTTGAGCGGTTCGCGGTTCTCGGGCTCGCCTGCCCACTCGTGGGCGACGAAGACGACTGTGAGGAAGCCGTTGGGGGCCTCCACACCCCAGGCACCGTGGATGACGTGGACGACCCTGAGGGACTCGGGCTTCACGCTGAGCCCCGTCTCCTCGTGGAGCTCGCGTACGGCGGTTTCGGTGATGGGTTCGCCCGGCTCGCTCTTGCCGACGGGGAGGTCCCACAGGCCCTGGGCGAACTTGGCGTTCTCGCTGCGCTGGAGGAGGACGACTTGGTTGGTGGCCTTGTCGTGGACGATGACGGCCGCGACCAGCAGGGTCATCGATTCGAGCGCCGGTTTCAGGGCCTTCGGCTGGTCGTCGGCCTGCTGGGCCACTGGGTCCCCTTCCTCGGGCGGATTGTCGGGCATGTGAGGGAGATGGCCTCGGCGGCACTGGTTTGGATGGCGAGGCTGTCGTCGAGGTTCTGACTGCGGGCGATGGGGCGCGACGGTCTTGATCGGGTGCGCTTCGGACTGCTGCGTGGCGCTCCGCCGCTGGAGGACGAGGGGCTACTGCCGGAGCGGGGTGTTGGTCCAGAAGGAGTGGGCCTTCTTCAGGAGCCCCTCGGCGGCGTCGCCGTATGATGCCGCACTGCTCAGCGCGGTGAAGGCTTTGTTGTAGAGGTCGAGTTCGCTCTGTTCCGTGATGTCCACGGAGGAGGAGACGAGTTCGACGTGGGCCCGGTCGCCATCGCCGTAGATGTTGAACGCGTGGACGGGGAACAGGTCCACCCGTGCGGTGGAGGGAAGGATCCCGAGTGTGAGAGAAGCCAGGCCGAGCTCTCGCAGGAGGCGCTCGATCTGTTCTTGCATGACTTCGGGTCCGCCGATGTTCGTGTAGAGCGCCTGCTCCCCGAGGACGACGTCGTAGTGGTGCTCGCCGTCGTACAGAACCTCCTGTCGCTGCATGCGCTTGGCGACGCCTGCCGGTACGTCGTTCGGGATGCCGAGGAAGTCGACGACCTGGCCGAGGATCACGGTGGCGTACGCCTCGGTCTGGAGCGTGCCCCAGATCATCGTGGGCACGTACGCCTTGCCTTCGCGCGTGCTCTGGTACCAGCGCACCACGTCGTCCTGAGTCGCTTCCGTACCGGTGGACAGACGATCCGTCCAGCGAACTGAACTGGTCACCGCATCCCCTCCTGGGTGGTGCCGCCGGGGGCGGCTTCGATGGGCGTTGCCGTTCCGGTCGAGGATGGCTCCGAGTATCCGATCTTGTAAGAGCGGGAATCGGTCAGGCCATGCGCTTGATCTCGATGGCGAGGGCTCCGAGGGCTTCCTTCTCGGGCCCGTAGATGGTGCGGATGTTGGCCAGCTGCTGGTCGCGGGTGGCGGTCGGGTTGACGCTGGAGGGGCCTTCGCCGTCGAGGAGGGCCTCGAAGTCGGGGTACTCCGTCACCCGGAGGACTTCGACGTCGCAGGTTTCGTCGGTGTCCTTGATGCGGAAGCGGATGGTGTCGCCGGCGGTGAGGTCCGCGAGGTGCGGGTACTTGACCCGCACCTCGATGGTCTTGGTGCCCGCGGCGACGAGCTCGAAGTACTGGCGGTAGAGGTTGAGCTCGCGGACGCGGGCGGTGCGGTCGGTCATCGGGAGGGAACGCTCCTGGGGGACGGTGCGGTGATCAGGCGGCCGATCTCGGCGGCCGAGTACGAGCGGAAGAAGTGGCGGGGGTCGGAGAGCAGGGTCTCGGCCATGGCGAGCAGCTGGTCGGCGTACTCGATGACGGTGCCGGGCCACTGCCGGGTGTCGAGCATCCAAGGGGCGGCTCCCTCGGGCAAGGGGGCACGGCCTTCTCGTATGAGCGATTTCGACAGCTTGGCGCCGGTGTCGGTGACGACCTGAGGGCAGAACAGACGGGCCGGCAGCTGGGCGCGGGTGAGGCCCACGGCCCGGAGGGCCTCGTCGACGAGGTGGGAGCCGAAGACCCAGTCGCCGCCCTTGACCATGACGTGCAGGGTGCCCTGGGGGCTGGCCGGGGCGAGTTCCTTGACCAGGTTGCGGTAGAGGGTGGCCAGGTCGAGGTAGCCGCCGGTGGTGGGCGTGATGGTGGCCTCGTACGGGCCGTGGTGGAGGCAGACGGCAGAGACCACCGCCGACTCGGGGGCGGTGAGGTGGACCCGGGTGCGTTCGGCGTGCTTCTCCGCCCAGCCGCAGCCGGGGTGCGGGCAGGGGACGCGGAGGTGCGGGGTGCCGGTGGAGGGAGCGAGCCACCAGCGGGCTGCGTCGATGCGGGGCAGGAGCCGGAGCCAGGTGCGGCGGTAGCGCTCGCCGGCCTGCTGCTGGGTGTACGTCTCGATGCGGTGTGGGATGCCCAGGCGCCTGGACAGGACGGTGAAGAGGGGCTGGTAGAGGGCGGCGACGAGGTCGTGCAGGGCCTGCTCACCGAGGGCCTGGGCGTAGGCGCGCTGGTAGCGGTGGCCGCTGGCCGGGTCGGTCGCCAGCTCGTACGAGGCGTTGTCGAGGGCGCTGAAGAGCACCTCGGTGGGGAGGCCGAAGCGGTCGCGCAATCGGGCGGCCATGGCGAAGGCCAGTGACTGCACGAGCGAGGTGCCGATGTGCGGGGCACCGTTGATCTGGGTGCCGACGACCAGCACGATCCGCTCGGGCGGGGCGGCCAGGATGCGCGGGGTCAGGACGTCCTCGGCGTGGTGGAGGGCGTTGGCGAGAACGGTGTTTGGCGAGACGGGGTGTGTGATCACGAGGTTTCTCCCTGGGGGCCGGTGGTGTGGGGCGGCAGGGGCGCGGCCTCGTTCTTGGCACGGTCGAAGGCGGCCCAGACGCACTTTCCGGGGCCCGTTCGCTCCTTCACGCCCCAGCTGTCGGCGGTCGCGGCGACGATCAGCAGACCGCGGCCATCGACGGCGGACTCCTCGGGAACGCGCTTCATCGGCCTCTTCTCGCCGCTGTCGTGGACCTCGATCCGCAGCTCCGCGTCAAGGGACTCGACGCGTACGAGGACGAGGCGGCCCACGGGCGCCCCGTGCACCACCGCGTTGGTGACGAGCTCCGAGGTGCACAGCCGCATGTCGTCGAGGCGGCTCGTCTCACCCCATTCGGTCAGCGTGGCGGCGACGAAGTCGCGAGCAGTACGCGGCGTGGTCCGACGGCGGGGGAAGAGCATGGTGCGGTGCCGGCCCGTGCCCGGAAGGAGGTCTGGGGCGGCGTCGGTCGCCTGGTTGGTGAGTCTGCTTGCCATGGTCAACAGCAAAGCGACTTAACTCATTTGGGTCGGGAGCCAGCGTGGGGGCCAAGACGGGGGCCACTATGGGGGCCAGAGGTCACGTGTTCCTGGGGGACGGCATGGGCGACACCGGGATCGGCGCCTTGCTCATCCGGCTGCGCACCGCGCGTGGCTGGAGCCAGCAGAGGGTCGCCGACGAGTTCAACGCCCTGGAGGGGCGTTCCGCGAAGACCGGCAAGGAGATCGGGCGGTACGAGCGCGAAGCGCGAGTTCCCGTTCCCTACGCCCGGAAGTACCTGGCGCAGGTCTTCGGTGTCGATGTCGCCGTGCTCGACCAGGCTGTTGCCGTCAGCAAGGGCCAGCGGGACGAGGCCGACGCCGCCGAGGTCGAGATCGTGCCGTCGGTGCTGCCGTCCGAAGACACCCACGTCCGTGGAGACCCGCTCTCTGAGGACGCGGTGCGGTCGGCCGAGTTCGCCCGGTTCATCGCGCAGCGGAACGCCGACGAGTTCGTCGTCGAGCAGCTGGAGGCCGACGTCGGCCGGCTCGCCCGTACGTACGTCAGCCACCCGCTGATGGAGCAGTACGTCGAGATCAAGCGGTTACGGGACGGGGTCTTCGAGCTGCTGCGCGGGCGCCAGCACCCCCGGCAGACCACTGACCTCTACCTCTCCGCTTCTCGCCTCTGTGGCCTGTCCGCGCACGTCTGTCTCGACCTCGGCGCCTACGACTCCGCCGCCACCCACGCCCGCACCGCACGCGCCTGTGCCGAGGCGGCCGGGCACGAGGGGATGCTGGCTTGGGTACGGGCCGTGGAGTCGTTGATCGCGTACTGGACAGGGCGGTACGAGCAGGCGGCCCGCTTGGCGCAGGCCGGTCGACGGCACAGGGCGAGCGGCAGCATCGGCGCACGGCTGGCGAGCCTGGAGGCACGGGCGTTGGCGATAGTCGGCGATTCGACAGGTGCGCTCGCTGCCCTGGCGGATGCCGAAAGATCGCGCGAGGCGATTTCGGGTCGGGACGAGGTACTGGGAGTCTTCGACTTCCCTGCGGCCAAGCAGTTCGCCTACGCCGGAACGACCCTTCTGGCCGTAGGCGGGCAGGAGCACGTCCAGCGGGCCATCGTCAGCGCGGAGACGGCGATCCGCCTCTATCGCAGCGCGGACGGAGACGACCAGTCGGTCGGTGACCTGTTCGCCGCGCACCTCGACCTCGCCAGCGGGCACCTGCTCCTGGGCGACCTGGACGGCACTGAGAAGATGCTCGGCTTCGTGCTCCAGTCCGCGCCGGAGCGCATGTCGGCCAGTATCGTGCGCCGGCTAACCGTTCTCGGGCGGGAGCTGGAAGGGCCGCAGTACGGTGGAGCCGCGCAAGCGGTACACCTGCGCGAACGACTCCAACACACGGCCGTCCGTGCGTCCCTGCCCGCCGCCCACCCTCCGGAGTTGCCGACGTGACCGACCTGTCCGCCGCCCACGACGCCGCCGTCACCGATCGCGCCCGCCTGGCGGGCAGCGCCTACAACGGAGACCGGGACCTGGCCGCCCGGCAATCGCTCTACCAGTGGCAGACACCGCGGTACGACCTCCCCGGCCTCGTGGCCGAGCAGCTGGGCGACGTACGTGGGCGGGTCGTCGACATCGGCTGCGGCAACGGCAAGTTCATCCAGCGGCTCCGCCAAGACCGCCCGGACCTGTCCCTGCTCGGCTTCGACATCGCGCCCGGCATCCTCGCTGGCATCCCCGGCCCGGTCGCCGTGGCGGACGCCACGCGGCTTCCGCTGGCGACAGGCAGCGTCGACGCCGCACTCGCGCTTCACATGCTCTACCACGTGCCTGACATTCCCCAGGCGGTCAGGGAGCTGGCCAGGGTCGTGGCCCGTGACGGGCTGGTGGTCGCCTCCACCAACAGCGACCGGGACAAGACCGAACTCGACGACCTCTGGCAGCGGGCCGCCGGCGACGTCCTCGGCATCGACCGCGGCCCGGCCCGGATCTCGCTCAGCGCACGCTTCTCCCTGGAGAAGGCCCCGGCCTTCCTCGGCGAGGAGTTCAGCCGCGTGGAGGTGGTCGAGCTGCCAGGGACCATCTCCGTCCCCGTCCCCGACCCCGTCATCGCCCACATGGCCTCGTACCGCGCCTGGGCAGATCAGCACGATGTCCCCTTCGACGCGACGATCGAACGGGCACGCATCCTCGTCGCCGACCACATCGCCCGCCACGGCGCGTACGAGATCACATGCCTGGGAGGCATCCTCGTCTGCAGCCGGTGACGGGGCGATTCGCTACAGCTCGTCGGTCACACTGCCGTCTGGGTGGTGGCGGTAGAAGTACACGCGGCGCTCGTCCGAGGGCTTTTGCTGTTCGGCTTCGTACCAGGGAACCAGGCGGGCCCACGCTTCCCTTTGCTCACGGACGTTCGCTTCCAACCAGTCCGTGAAGCGGATGTAGACCCGAGACGGTTCGGCGTCACCCTCGGAGTAGGTCCACACCTCTGGATCGGGCCCTTCGCCGCGCAGGAACTCGAATTGGTAGCCCTGGTGCATGAAGATCACGCGATCGGAGGTGTGCAGACGAAAGGGCTCCTGGTTCTCACTCAGGAGCTCGTCCGCTGCTTCCCGGAGGCCGATGACGTGAGGGTAGAAGACGTCACTGCCTTGAAAGAAGTGGCCGGCACCGCCACCGACGAGACGGAGGAAGCAGGTATAGGCCGCAGCCAGCGGAGCGGGCTGGTCCCGTTCGATCTCGTCGAGCTGGTCGGCTGACAGCCCGCGCAGTCCGTCTGCGGTGGCGGTCGTGCCATCGGCGAGCGATGTCACCAGAGCGCGAACCAGTGCCTCGGAGGAGGTGTCTGCTGCCCCGTGCGGGGGAGTAGCAGACGCGGCTATCGCATTCTCGGACTCACGCTGGCTCTCGCCCTGCTTGGCCTTCTTCCAAAACTGCACGCGATCCCACCCCAGTACTCTGGCCGATCCTGCCCCGGCCCGTCGGCCTGAGGCTAACGGACACCTGTCGCCTCGGTTCGAGTCCTTGCTAGTGCGTGGGTCGGGCCGTGATCAGGAGCGGCGAGGGCATCAGGGCGTTGCTCGAGAGTGAGCCGTCTGTGGTCTGTGGCACGTATCAGCGGCGCTGATGTCGAAGTCGGCTGGAACACTGCGATCGTGATCAACGAGATGACCCCAGACCTTCCCGGTACTCCCTCCGGCTCCCTGCCACCCAGAGCACAGGCAGAGCTCGCCGGCACCGCCTGGGAGGAGGTGCCGCACGTCTGTACGGGCCGGCACGGTGTGCCTGACACACCGGACATCCTCGGCGCTGTGCTCGCCGCCGACCCGGCCCGCCGGGTACGGGCGGTAGGCGATCTGTATCGGCTGCTCCTCAATCAGGAGCAGGTGTTTCCGGCGACCGCTCCGGCAGCCTTGGTCCTGGCCGGTCTTCTCGACGATCCACGCACCCTCGCCGAAGACCGGTGGGAGCGCAGAGCCGGTCGGCGGTCGCTTCGCGCCGAACTGCTGAACTGGCTGGCTTCGTTCGCCGACATCGCCCGCATGGACATCGAGGACGGTGTTGGCACGGTGCAGGATCTGGCTGCCGTTCGTGCGGCAAGGCCAATACTCCACGACCGCATCGCGCGCTTCTGCGACGACGACGATCCGTTGGTGAGGGAGGCCGCGCTCGCGGCCACTGCCCTTCTCCTGACCGACCCCGCCCTCGCCTCGTCCGTACCCCGGTACGCGCCCGACGTTCGCGAGGTCCTTGCCGTGAGCGCGGACTCGTACTACCGATGGATCGCTCGGGAACGGCTGGCTGCCTGGGGTGAGGATGTCACCAGTCTCGTCACTGCGGAGGAGGAGCGCCGCGCTGCCCTGGACCGGGCAGGCGAGCTGGCGGAGGACCCGTTCGGCCAAGGCCAGGAGCAGGCGATCCGCTGGCTGGAAGAGCAACCCGAGGACACCGCGGCTCCGGAACGACTTGGCCGCCGGCGTGAGGACCGGACCGCGCCCATACCGGCCGCCCTGCACGAGCCAGCACCCGAGCCGCCCATGGCCGCCGCTGGAAGCGAGGCGGGGTACCGCGGCCCGTGGCGGATCGCTCGGGAGGGGGAGCGCGCCGAGTGGACGTTCACGCCGTACGTGGGAGTCGGCCCCCTGCACTTCGGGATGACCTTGGAGGAGATCACCCGCGCCCTCGGCGAAGGACCGGCCGTCTCGTCCTACTCCCACCACGGCGAAGACCAGCAGCTCAACTACGCCGACTTCACTGAGATCGGGATCAGGGCCCTCTTTCACGACGGCCGCCTGGGGTGCGTCGCCGCAGACGCCCTCATCGGCCCCCAGGTGAGACTGGACGCGGTCCCGCTGACCGGCTGCTCGCCTTCCCATGTGGAGGACTGGCTGGTCCACCGCACAGCACGGCCCGGCAGCCCGGCGTACAGCGTCGCTGGTGATCCGGTCTTCGCCGATCTCGGCCTGGCGATCCGCTCCCAGCGGGCCGGTGACATCGTCCTGACCCGCCCCCTCTTCCTGCTCCACGACTGGCTCGACCTGTGGCACGCGTTGCCCAGCGAGGAGTGGAACTGCTCGTGAAGCTTGGTTCGCCGGTCGGCCTCACCTGAGTGCGAGGCCGACCGGGGTGACATCTCATCCACTCGAGCGATACCGGGGTCAGCGGTGTCGACTGCGCTCTTCGTGACTCGTAGCCACTGGTGTGGCCGGAGGGTGTGGCGTGGCGGACATGGACGGCGTTCCGCTGGTGGTGCTTCGGCTGCGAGCGGCTTGCGTCCGCCGGTTCGGCTGAGCGGTGATGCGCCAGTGGAGGACTTCGGCGGGCTGCTCGGCGCTGTCGAGTTCCCGCTGGGTGCCCATCTCGGCCAGGAGGCGTCGGGGGTTGTGGCCAGCGGTTTCGGCTTGGGCGAGGGTTGTGGTCAGGGCAGCCCAAGTGGGGTCGGCGAGGATCCGGTCGGCGTGGGCGGGGAGGGCCGCGCGCACGTCCTGTTCGAAGCGGCGGGCGGTTGCGGCTCGTGGTGCGCGGCGGGCCAGGTCCGCCAGGACGGGTGTGGCGGCCTGCTGGTAGCCCGCCTGGAGGTGGCGGAAGGCTTCTTCGGCCGCAGCGGCCTGCTGTTCGTGGCCGCGCTGCTCGTGCCACTTGGCGGCGGCGCCGGCCAGGTGCACAGCGGCGAAGAGCAGGGCTATGGCGAGTCCGCCCGGCTCGTTGGAGGCGTAGGCGAGTTCCTTGGCGGCCTTGCGTAGGGCGGTGGCGGCTTGGTGGTCGGCGCGGGTGGCGGAGCGGCGGGCGCGGTTGAACGCCGTCGCCGCCGCTTGTAGTTCCGCCCGGTGGGGGCCGGTCGTGGCGCTGGCGATGTTGTACAGGGTGTCACCGAAGGCGGCCAGGTGGCCCTGGGCGGCGGCATCGTCATCGGAGTCGAGGGCGATGTGGGCTGTGCGGATGGCGGTGGTGGTGTGGCGCCATGAGGCGGCGCGGTCCGTCGCGTGGCGGGGGCGGTCTGCCGTTTCCTGGGCGGGGAGGCGTTCGCGTAGGCGGTTGATGGAGAGGTCGGGGGCGAGTTTGGAGCCGCCGTACCAGACGGGTTCGCCGGCCGCGTTGGTGTCGCCTGGTGCGGCGAGGCTGTAGCCGATGACGTCGCCGGTCTCGGGGCCGAGTCGGGTTTTGACCTTGATGCCGAGGGACTGCAGGACGGTGAAGTAGTCGGCCTCGTTGTGTACGGCGGCGGCGACCGCGTACGCCTGCTCGCGCAGCCAGTGCCGTGTCGTGACCATCTGGCCTTGGCGTTCCGCCTTGACCCGTTCGGCGCCGGTGGGGGTGCGGGGTGCGGTGAGGTCGCCGGACTTTAGGCGGCGTAGGCCGAACTCGGCCTCGATCTTGCGGCACTCGGCTTGGGCCCGCTGTCCGTCGCGGTGGGTGCGCGGGCGGCGTCCGTCGGCGCGGACGGTGGTGGCCATGATGTGGATGTGGTCATCGGCGTGGCGCACGGCGATCCACCGGCATGCTTTCTCGTCGCCTTCGGGGGCGATGCCTGTGGCGTGAACGATGCGGCGGGCGACCTCGGCCCACTCGGTGTCGGTGAGGTAGCGGTCGCCGGGCGCGGTACGGACCGGGCAGTGCCAGACGTGCTGAGGTGGTTTCTTGCCGCCCAGTTCGCGGGTGCGCAGGTCGACGTGGTGGTCGAGGCGCTTGGCGAGCTGGGAGTAGGTGGCTGCCGGGTCGCGGCCCGGGTCCGGGGTGCCGGCCATGTCCCAGGCGGCGACGATGTGCGGGTCGGTGTGTTCGTCGCGGCGGCCGGGGCCGAAGAGGTAGGCGATCAGTCCGCGGGTGTCGGAGCCGGTGGAGACGTCAGGAACCATGCGCGGTGCCTTCCGTCAGGAGCTGGTCGATCAGCCGGTAGCTGCTCTCGGCAGCTTGCTCGACGCGGTCCAGCACCGCCTCGGCACGCTCGGGCACCGTTCCTCGGTGGATGGCTGCGGTGATCTGGTTGAGGTTGCCTCCGATGCGGTTCAGCGCGAGCGTGTGCGCCTCGACTGCCTCGATCAGCGGGCGGACTGGGTCGTCCTCCGGGCTGCCGATCAGCCCCGCCTTGCCCAAGGTGACGGTCAAGGCGGCGTCCCCGACGAATCCGGCGAACCTCTGACCGCGCTGGTGAGCGGCGGCGCTGATCACGCTCACAGCAGTCTGCGTGAAGCGGATGGTCTTCTCCTGGTCGCGCTTCTCCACGGTGCGCTTGCGGTTCATCAGTGCGGGCAGGGCGGGGGCGTCGAGGTCCCGCCAGGAGGGCTGCTCGACGGGTGGCTGGACGTCGGCCAGCGGCTGGGCGCGGAGGGCGGCGGAGTCGGTTATGACCCCCTCCGGCTCGGGCGCCCCCTGGCGCTCGGCCTTCGCCTCCGCCACCCCTGGGGCGGGGGCAAGCGCGGACGAAGCCTCGTTAGAGGCTCGTTCGCTCCAGCTTGCTGCTGCTCGGCGGGTCAGGCCGAAGAATCCCTTGCGGCGGCGGGTGGGGGCGTTGTCGGTGCTCGTTTCGGGCATGGTGGTGCTCCGGTGGTCGTGTGGGGTGGGGCTTCGTCACGTCCGTTGCATCCGTCCCGTAGCTGGTCAGGACAGGTACGGAGGCGGTCGCAGGTACGGAGTGATCCGTATCGGCGAGGAACTCCGTCCCCGCGCTGACCTGCGCGGGGACGGATGCGACGGATTGATACGGAGCTGGTGTCAGCGAGTGGGCCTGGGGCCGGTAGGCCCGCCGGGAGGACCGATGGGCAGCGTCCTCGACGGAGGGGTCGGTGGCTTGCCCTGGGCCCGACGTGCGAGCGCGGCCTCGCCGGTTGCGGGGGCCGGTGGGGCGGGGTCGGGGCAGTAGCGGGCCCAGGCGTCGAGGAACTGGTTGCGGGCGTACGCCTTCGCCTGCCTGCCGTTCTCGAAACGGTGGTTGGCCGGGCTGATGCCGAAGTCCCGCAGCAGGTTGGCCAGGTGGTAGGCGTTCAGGCCCTTCGTCCCGTACTCGGCCCAGGGCGCCTCGGCGTCCTGGACGAGGGCGGCGAGCAGGTCGTGGCTGCGCAGCGCCTCCGTGTCGCCCTGGTGCTCGAAGACTCGGCGGATGTCGCGCAGCAGCCGGGTCTTCAGCGTCGTCTGCTCGTCCTGGACCACCTCGTTCCTGGTCATCGCCAGGCAGGCGGCACGGGCCCGCGAGGGCCAGTGCCCGCCGGCCAGGTCGGCGACGATGACCAGCGGTTCCCACGTGTCGGCGGCACGGTCTTCGACCGGCATCTGCGGAACCAAGCCCTCTGCGGTGCTCCGCAGCGGGGCCAGCCAGGCGGTCAGACGGTCGCGCAGCGCGTTCAGTTCCGGGACGGAATACCGCGAGCGGAACGGGGCTATGTGCTCACCCGGCCTGCGCTTCTGCATGCGGAGCACGACCGCCCGGTCCATGATCGTGTCTGGCAGGTCGCCGATCCCGGCGAGCGCCGCCATGGCGAAGGTGGGAAACGCCGTCGCCTTGTGCTCCGGGCCGGAGATTCGCCAGGCGGGCCGGTTGCGCTGGTGCCCCGCGTTCAGCAGGCCGCGCAGGTCCTCCTTGTCGCCGGCTTTGGGGCCGAAGATGGTGTCGGCCTCGTCCACCAGCAGCGTCGGCGGGTCCTCGCCGATGACGCGGAAGACTACCGCCGGTGAGGTGTTCACCGTCATCATCGGCCGGGACACGGTCTCGTGGAGCACGTCCAGGACGCGGGACTTGCCACAGCCCTTGGTCGGTCCCACCACCGCCAGGCGTGGTGCGTGCTGGAGGGCGGGCTGGATGTGGGAGGCCGCCACCCAGAGGGTGACCGCGGTCAGTGCCTCCTCGCTCGGCAGTACGACGTACCGGCCGATCGCGGCACGCAGGTCGTCCAGTACGGCGGTCCCGTCCTGGTCCCGGTCTGCCGTGAGGCCGGCGCGCTCGCGATCCCCAGTTCCCGGTCCGGGGACTGTCCCCGGGGCACCGTGGTCCACCGGGACCGTCGGTCCGGGTTCTTCGGCCGACTGACCGGAACTCTCTGCCCGGTCCTCGGCTTCCGGACCGGGGCCGTGGTCCGGGTTCCCGGTCCAGTCCGATAGGCCGTTGAGCTGCGTATTCTCCGTCGGTTCCGGGTTCCTGGTCCGAGTTGACCGGAACTTCGGTCCGGGTTTCGGTAGCCGGTTGGTCCGGTTCCGGACCGACCGGACCAGCGGCACGGTCCGGTCGGTGGCCGGTCCCCGGAGAGGTGGACCGTCCGTCCGCTCGGTCCGGACGGTGCCACGGGATGCCCTGGCCGGGGACCGCAGTAGCAGGCCAGACGACCTTGCGGGATGTGTTCGAGGTGGCGGGGGACGTAGAGTCCTCCATCGACGTTCCTCTCAGGTGAGGGACGGGACGGGCAAGGTCCCGCCCCTCACCGGTTCGTTCGTTCAGGGATGGGCGGCGTGCAGGGGAATCTCCGGCCCTCGGCGTTGGCGCGCCGGGGGCCGTTGCTGTGTCCGGGGCTTCCGGCGGCTCATGAGGCCAGGCCCCACTCGTGCGCTCGTAGCGCAGCAGCTCGGCCTCGGGGTACAGCACCCGCTTGCCGACCTTGATGCCGCGCGGTCCCTTCTTGATCTGGCGCCAGTAGCGGACGGTGCTCTCGGCTGTGCGGTAGCGCTCGGCGACCTCGGCGGTGGTCAGGTATCGCATGCATTCCCATTCGGTTAGGTGGCGATTCGATCTGCATAGAGTTGTACCTCGGGATCGGCGGTTAACCAAATCGGGAAGCCTATGTTTCAATTGGGATAGCGACGGTGGTGATGGAGGTTCGATGGCAGGCGACAGGCCCGAGGGCGGCGAGGTGCCGCTGCTCTACAGCGAGGGGAACGTGGCCGCGCGCGTGGCGCTGGAGCGTGAGGTCAGAGGGTGGAGCACGACCGAGCTGGCGGATCGGGTGACCAGAGCCGGCGTGAAGATGAACCAGACGGCGGTCTGGCGCATCGAGAACGGCACGCCGCGTCGGCGCATCAATCTCGATGAGGCTCTCGCCTTCAGTCGCGTCTTCGAGCTCCCTCTCGAAGAGCTGATGTCCCCGCCCCTGGAGGGGCTCGACATCGACAGTCGGCGCCTCGTCCAGGAGGCCGTCGAAGCGTTCTACGAGGCCCGAGACGCGCGCGATCGCCTCCATCGGGCCGTGGTCGCCATCGCCGACCACATCAAGGCCCATCCCGACAGCTCGCGGGCGATCCACGAGCAGTGCCTCCGCCTCATGGGCGACGAGCGGGACGCTCGCACCCTCAGCGGCGACATCGAGGACGGCGGCCACTACTGACAACCGACACGAAGGAGAGGCCACTTGGCCAACATCCAGAAGCGCCCCAACGGCAAATGGCGGGCCCGCTACCGTGATCTCGACGGCAAGGAGCACGCCCGCCACTTCGAGCGGAAGCTCGACGCCCAGCGCTGGCTCGACGAGGTCACGGCCAGCATGGTCACCGGCCAGTACGTCGACCCGCGCGCCGGCCGCGTCACGTTCGAGAAGTACGCCGAGAAGTGGGAGGGCTCGCTCATCGCGAGCGAGGCGGGCGAGCGCATCACTGACAACGCGCTGCGGCTCCACCTCGTACCGGCGCTCGGAGCCCGCTCCATGGCGGCGATACGCCGCAACGACATCCAGGTGCTCTTCAAGCACCTCTCCGACCAGCTCGGCCCCGGCAGCGTGCGGAACGTCTACGACGTCCTCGTGCGCGTCATGACGGCGGCCGTGGACGACAAGGTCATCGCCTCCAGCCCGTGCCGCCGGATCACCCTCCCTGCCATGCCGGACGAGGAGGTCACTCCGCCCACGGTCGAGCAGGTCGAGGCGATGGCGCGGGTGATGCCGCCGTACATCCGCGCGGCGATCGTCACCCTCGCCGGATCAGGGCTGCGCATCGGCGAACTGCTCGGCCTTAAGGTGTCGGACGTCGACTTCAAGGTCGGCACCATCCGGGTCGACCGGCAGCGGCTCCAGTCCGGGAAGATCGGGCCGCCGAAGACCGCCAAGTCGCGGCGCACGGTCCCGGTCGGCGAGGTCGTCACCGATGCACTCCTCGCGCATCTCGCCGCACGGCCCTCCAAGGAATGGCTGTTCACCATGGAGGAGGGCGAGCCGCTCAACTACCGGCGGTGGAAGACCGAGTGGAACGGGGCTCGCAAGGCGCTCCAGGCAGCCGAGAACGAGGTCGCCGAGCGCGAGGGCCGCAAGCCCATCGAGCTGCCGCACATGGTGACCCACGACCTGCGGCACTTCTACGCCTCCGCGCTCATCGCCGGTGGCGCGAGCGTCAAGCAGGTGCAGCTGGTCCTCGGGCACGCGTCCGCCGTCATCACGCTGCGGATCTACGCGCACCTCTGGCCCGGGGAAGAAGACCGCACCCGGGCAGTCATGGACGCCGTGCTCGGCGGCCTGCGGACCGGGTGCGGACAGGTAGGCAGCCAGGCCCGCGAAAGTGCAGGTCAGGCCACCTAGAGGGAGATCAAGCCTTCTTCGTCTCCCAGAAGATCCGGTCGATCTCGGCGATGAGCTCGAGGGCCTTCTCGCCGGTCTTCGGGTCGGTGGAGCCCTTGGCGGCCGACAGGGCCTTCAGGGTGTCGTTGACGAGCTGGTGCAGCTGCGGGTACTTCTCGAAGTGCGGGGCCTTGAAGTAGTCGCTCCACAGCACCGACACGTGGTGCTTGGCGAGCTCCGCGCGCTGCTCCTTGATGGTCGTGGCACGCGTCTGGAAGTGCGGGTCGTCGTTGCCGGCCATCTTCTCCTGGACGGCCTTCACCGACTCCGCCTCGATGCGGGCCTGGGCCGGGTCGTACACGCCGCAGGGCAGGTCGCAGTGCGCGCTGACCTTGACCTTGGGGGCAAACAGGCGGGAAAGCATGGAGCGTTCCTTCCTCGTGATCGTCTTCTCAGGTGGGACATTACTCCCTGCGGGACGGGTTTTCGCGAGTGCCCCCGTGGGCTTAGGACAAAAGTCCGGGGTGAGACTGAGACTGGTGGAGGAACGGACCGGGGAGGTGCCGGGGATGCCGGAGCTGTCGCAGGACGTCGAGCGGTCGAGGGCCGTGCTGCCCTTCGGGCTGGCCGAGGTGACCGGGCCGTCCATGGTGCCGACGCTGTACCACGGCGACCGGCTCGTGGTGCAGTACGGCGCCCGGATCAGGACCGGCGACGTGGTCGTGCTGCGGCATCCGTTCCAGCAGGACCTGCTCGTGGTCAAGCGGGCCGCGGAACGGCGCGAGGGCGGGTGGTGGGTGCTGGGCGACAACACCTATGCCGGCGGCGACAGCACCGACTACGGCGTGGTGCCCGAGGAGCTGGTGCTCGGCCGGGCCCGCTTCCGCTACCGCCCGTTCAAGGCAGGTCAGCGCTCGCCGCTGGCGGCGCTGCGCTGGGTGTGGTCCGCCGCCCGGCCCGTCCTCGCCGACCGGTCGGCCTCCAGGCGCTTGCGGGCCCGGTAGGCCGCCACGTTGGCGCGGGTGGCGCACCGGTCGGAGCAGTAGCGGCGGGACCGGTTGGTGGAGGTGTCCAGGTAGGCGTTGCGGCAGGGCGGCGCCTCGCACAGGCCCAGGCGGTCCACTCCGTACTCGGTGAGGTGGAAGGCCAGACCCATCGCCGCGATGGCGGCGTATCCGGCGGTCGCGTTCGACGGGTGGTCGGCCAGGTGCATGTGCCACAGGGGGCGGCCGTCGTCGTCGCGGAAGTCGTGCCCGGCGACCTGCGGGCTGACCGGGAACTCCAGCAGCAGCGCGTTCAGCAGGTCCACCGCACGGGTCTCGTCGCTCTCGTCGGCCGCCTCGAACACCGCGCGCAGCCGGGCCCGGACCGAACGGAACCGGGTGACGTCGGCGTCGCCGGCGCGGCGCGCCGCCGACCCGTTGTCGCCGAACAGCTCCCGGACCGCCTCCACCGTGGTCAGACGGTCCTTTCCGCGCGCCGGCTCCTCGCTGTTGACGAGGCGCACGGCGTAGTCCGAGTAATAGGCCAGTTCCACTTGTAGTCCTTACGCAGGCGCTCTGGGTTCGTGGTGCGTGGTCGGGTAACGGCCGGTCGTCATCCCAGGGTATTACCCGGGGAGGGTGCCTCAGGCATGGCGGAGGTCTTCGGCCACGGGCACCGACACCGACGCCCATGCCCTCGGACGCCCCGCTGCCGCCCCCGCGGCAGTCCCGCGGGGCCGCCGCGGAGGCGGTACGGAGACATCAGTGCCGCCTACGGTGCGTCCGATCCGGGCCCTCACCGCACTGGAAGGGGTGAGACGGTCCGTACCCGGTGGACCGAGGAGGGGGGCAGGGATGAAGCAGGCCTCGCAGGCGGCTCTGCACGCCTACGTCGAGGGCAGGCGCGCGGCGCTGTTCCGCAGTGCCTACCTGCTGTGCGGTGACCGGGACGAGGCGGAGGACCTCGTCCAGACGACGCTGGTGAAGGTCGTCCTCGGCGCACGCAGGCACGGCCGCCTGGAGAACCTCGACGCCTTCGCGCGCAGGACGCTCGTCAACACGTTCATCGCGGCCCGCCGCCGGTTCTGGCGGCGGGAGCAGGCGTACGGCGACCTGCCGGACCGGCCCCAGCAGTCGGCGGACAGTGACACCGGGCTCATGGTGCGGGCCGCCCTCGCGACACTCACGCCCCGGCAGCGGGCGGTGATCGTGCTGCGCTACTGGGAGGACCTCAGTGTGGCCGCCACCGCCGAACTGCTCGGGATGCGGGAGAGCACGGTCAAGAGCCACACGGCCAGAGGACTCGCGGCACTGCGGGCCTCGGTGCGGGAGGAGCACGTATGAACACACCTGTGAACACATCCGCCTACGACGACCACGGCGGCGTCCGGGACCTGCTGGGGCGGGCCGTGGACGGGGTGCCGGCGCAGGCCGGACCGGTCACCGAGGCGGTCTTCGCCCGTGCGGCGCGGCTGCGGTGGCGGCGGCGCGCGGCCGTCACCGGCGCGGCTGCGGCCGCGGTCGCCGGTGCGGTGGTGCTCGGTTCCGGCGCGCTGCCCGACGGGCCGGGCACGCCGGTGGCCGCCTCGCCCGCCGCGAGCCGGTTCGGCGGCGGCGCGGAGGGATTCGCGAAGCTGCTGCCGCAGGGGATCGGGAAGATCGAGGAGGTGTCGCTGGGGCAGCTCATCAAGGGCACCGAGAAGCCCCTGAAGCCGAGGAGGCACGTGGGGCCGTACGACGGGGAGTACTCCGTGACCCGGGACGGCGGCGCCGGCTTCCTGACCGTGCGGGTCACCGCACCGGCGGGCGGCCGGGGCGCCTTGCCGCACCCCTGCGCCCTCACCGGGGAGACGCCGCGCAAGCTGGACTGCACCGAGGAGCAGGTGTCCGGCGGCGGTCGGCTGGCGCTGTGGCGCACGGACCCGCAGACCCAGGTCCGGCCGCAGTTCAGCGGTGCCGAACTGACCGCCCGCCTGCTGCTGCAGGACGGCACGGTGCTCACCGTCCGCGACTGGACGGGCTTCACCGGTGACGGGTCCCTCGGGCCGGTGCTGAAGGAGTTCCCGCTGACCCGGGACCAGCTGCGCGAGCTGGCCCTGGAGCCGGAGCTGCTGCCGTAGCGCAGCGGGCGGACGCGCCGCGGGGCGGTACGGGCACTCCCGTACCGCCCCGCGCGGCTCGTCGGCTCACAGCACCTTGGACAGGAACGACTTCGTCCGCTCGTGCTGGGGGTCGGTCAGCACCTCACGGGGGTGACCGGACTCGACGACCACGCCGTCGTCCATGAAGACCAGGCTGTCGCCGACCTCGCGGGCGAAGCCCATCTCGTGCGTGACGACGATCATCGTCATCCCGGACTCCGCCAGGTCGCGCATGACGTCCAGGACCTCGCCGACCAGCTCCGGGTCGAGCGCCGACGTCGGCTCGTCGAAGAGCATCAGCTTCGGCTCCATCGCCAGTGCCCGGGCGATGGCGACGCGCTGCTGCTGGCCGCCGGAGAGCTGCGCCGGGTAGTGGCCCTTGCGGTCGCCGAGGCCGACCCGGTCCAGGAGCCGCTCGGCGCGCTCCCGGGCGACGGCCTTGGACTCGCGCCGTACCTGGACGGGCCCCTCCATGACGTTCTCCAGGGCCGTCATGTGCGGGAAGAGGTTGAAGCGCTGGAACACCATGCCGATGTCCCGCCGCTGCGCCGCGACCTCCTTCTCCTTCAGCTCGTAGAGCCTGTCGCCCCGCTGCCGGTAGCCGACCAGGTCCCCGTCGACGTACAGCCGCCCGGCGCTGATCTTCTCCAGGTGGTTGATGCAGCGCAGGAAGGTGGACTTGCCGGAGCCGGACGGCCCGATCAGGCAGAAGACCTCGCGGGCGTTCACCTCCAGGTCGATGCCCTTGAGGATGTGCGACAGCCCGAAGGACTTGTGCACCCCCTCGGCCCGGACCATCGGCCGGCCGTCGGACTGCTTGCTCATGTCCTTCACCATGTCGGTCATCGGGCCTCCCCGGGACGCCGGAACGAACCGAACAGGCGGAGGTTCTTGCGCAGCCGCTGCAGCGGGGTCGGCGGCAGGCTGCGCGTCGAGCCGCGTGCGTAGCGGCGCTCAAGGTAGTACTGGCCCACGCTGAAGATGCTGGTGAGGATCAGGTACCAGATCGACGCGACGAAGAGCATCTCGAAGACCGCGAGCGAGGTGCTGGAGATGTCCGTGGCGCGCTTCATCAGCTCGTTGAACTGCACCGCGTACGCCAGCGACGACGTCTTCAGCATGTTGATGTACTCGTTGCCGGTCGGCGGCACGATCACCCGCATGGCCTGCGGGAGGACGATCCGGCGCAGCGTCTGGCCCTGCGTCATGCCCAGCGCGTGCGAGGCCTCGGTCTGCCCGAGGTCCACCGACTGGATGCCGGCCCGCACGATCTCGGCCATGTAGGCGGCCTCGTTCAGGCCGAGGCCGAGCAGCGCGGCCAGGAACGGCGTCATGACGTCGTTCATCTCGTTCTTGTAGAACCCCAGGTTGAGCACGGGGAACACGAGAGCGATGTTGTACCAGAGGAGGAGCTGGACCAGGACCGGGGTGCCGCGGAAGAACCAGACGTAGAGCCAGGACACCGTGCTGGTGACCGGGTTCGAGGACATCCGCATGACCGCGAGGATCACGCCCAGCACCAGGCCGAGCAGCATGGCGAGCACGGAGATGTACAGCGTGTGCCAGGCGCCGGAGATGATGGTGCCGGACGTGATGTAGTCCGGGATGACGCCGTAGGTGATGTTGGCGTTGGCGAACGCCATGGCGATCAACACCATGATCGCGATGACCGCCGCGGCGGACAGCCAGCGTCCGTAGTGGCGTACCGGTATCGCCTTGATCTGTTCCGGCGGCACGGTGGCCGCCGGAACCTCGTCGACAGTGTCAGTCACAGTGACTGCCCTTCAGTGTGACGTCAGGCAGGGTCAGGAGCCGCCGTTGATCTTGGGGTCGGTGACGGCGCCGTCGGTGACGTTCCACTTCTCCATGATCTTCTGGTACTCGCCGTTCTTGATGATGGCCGTCATCGCCGCGGCCACGGCGTCGCGGAGCTGTGTGTTCTCCTTGCTGACGCCGATGCCGTACGGGCCGGCCTCGATCTGGTCGCCGACGACCTCGAAGTCCTTGCCGCCGCCCGAGGTCTTCGCGTTGTACGCCGCGACCGGGAAGTCGTTCAGGTCGGCGACGGACGCGCCCTGCTTCAGGCGGAGCAGCGCCTCCGGGTCGGTGTCGAAGGTCTGGAGCTTGATGGCCGCCTTGCCGTCCTTGGTGCACTTCGTGCTCTGGTCCCGGGCGATGCCCTCGGAGGTGGTGCCCTTCTGCAGCGCCACCACCTTGCCGCACAGGTCGTCCAGCGACTGGATGCCCTTGGGGTTGCCCTTCTGGACCAGGATCGAGGTGCCGGCGGTGAAGTAGTCGACGAAGTCCAGGCCCGCGCCGACCTTCTTGCCGGAGTCGGAGTCGACGCCGTTCTCGCGGTTCTTGGTGTCGCTCATCGCGGACATGATCAGGTTGAAGCGCCCGGACTGCAGACCCACGATGAGCTGGTCGAACTTGCCGTTCTGGAAGTCGAACTTCACGCCCAGCTGCTTGCCGAGCGCCTCTCCGAGGTCGGGGTCGATGCCGACCGCCTTGCCGTTCTCCATGTACTCGACCGGCGGGTAGGCGATGTCGGAGCCGACCTTGATGACGCCCGCCTTGCGGATGTCGGCGGGCAGCTTGTCGGCGAGCGGCGCCGACGACGACGAAGAGGCCGTGTCCGAGTTGCCGCTGTCACTGCCCTTGTCGGTGTGGTCACCGCAACCGGTGAGAATCAGTGCGCCTGCGACCGCGATCGAGCCGACCGCTGCCAGCCGGGAGCGCGCGGCGGTCGTACGACGGGTGGTGCGTGCGGTCATGGTGGTTCCTCCGGCGGATGGGTGGAGTGCCGATGGTGTCGGCAGTGCCGATGGGGCGACGAGAACACACACCTTCGGGTGTCGCGCCCTCGCTGTGATGACGAATATTGCCATTCAGACTCCGTCATTCAGGTGACCCGCTATGTCAAAATCGGATAACGGGAGACCCCCGAACCGCCTCACTCCGGTACATCGCGGCCGGACCATCTTCGGATATCCGCGCCGCAGGCCGAAAGATCTTCGGTGTATCTCACGATGTGACCGGTGCCGACATGACCTGTATGTCCACTTGGGTGGAAATTGCGACCTTGTCAAGACTTTGGCCGCTTATTTGGCCATGAGTCATGTCACCGGCATGTGACCTTCACGTTATGGACTCGTCGACGGCGGCGCCCGTCGGGTAAGAAGGTTCTTTACACCCCTCATCCGGGGCTCAGGGCGCGTGTGCGGCGCGCCCGTCGCGCCTCGGCCCGTACGCATCACCTGTCAGGGCCGTGCGCGGTGCCCGCCCACCCCCTACCGGGGTGGCCACCCTCAATCCATGAACACCTAAGGGGTAAGACAAGTGGCAGCGGAGATCGTCAATCCTCGCAGCGCGAGCACTACGGACCAGGAGGGCAGTGCGGAGCCCTTCGACTCCTTCGACCCGGCGTTCGCACTGCACCGCGGCGGCAAGATGGCCGTGCAGGCGACCGTGCCGGTCCGCGACAAGGACGACCTGTCCCTCGCATACACCCCCGGCGTCGCGCGCGTGTGCACCGCGATCGCGGAACAGCCGGAGCTGGTGGACGACTACACCTGGAAGTCGTCGGTCGTCGCCGTCGTGACGGACGGAACGGCCGTGCTCGGACTCGGCGACATCGGCCCCCGGGCCTCCCTCCCGGTGATGGAGGGCAAGGCCATCCTCTTCAAGCAGTTCGGCGGCGTCGACGCGGTGCCGATCGCGCTGGACTGCACCGACGCCGACGAGATCGTCGAGACCGTGGTCCGGCTCGCTCCGTCCTTCGGCGGAGTGAACCTGGAGGACATCTCGGCGCCCCGGTGCTTCGAGATCGAGCGGAAGCTCCAGGAGCGGCTGGACATCCCGGTCTTCCACGACGACCAGCACGGCACCGCGGTGGTCACGCTGGCGGCGCTGCGCAACGCGGCCCGGCTGAGCGGGCGGGAGATCGGGCAGCTGCGCGCCGTCATCTCGGGCGCCGGCGCGGCCGGTGTCGCCATCGCGAAGATGCTGGTCGAGGCCGGTATCGGGGACGTGGCGGTGGCCGACCGCAAGGGCGTGGTCTCGGCCGACCGGGAAGACCTGACGCCGGTCAAGCGCGAGCTGGCCTCCTTCACCAACAAGGCCGGGCTCAGCGGCTCGCTGGAGAAGGCGCTGGCCGGCGCCGACGTCTTCATCGGCGTCTCCGGCGGGACGGTTGCGGAGTCCGCGGTGGCCGGGATGGCCGAGGGCGCCTTCGTCTTCGCCATGGCCAACCCGAACCCGGAGGTGCATCCGGAGGTCGCCCACAAGTACGCGGCGGTCGTCGCCACCGGGCGCTCGGACTTCCCGAACCAGATCAACAACGTGCTGGCGTTCCCCGGGATCTTCGCGGGCGCCCTGCAGGTGCGGGCCTCCCGCATCACCGAGGGTATGAAGATCGCGGCGGCGGAGGCACTGGCCTCGGTGGTCGGGGACGACCTCGCGGCGGACTACGTCATCCCCTCGCCGTTCGACGAGCGAGTGGCACCCGCCGTCACCGCCGCCGTCGCGGCGGCGGCCCGAGCGGAGGGCGTCGCGCGCCGCTGACGACCGCCCGTACCACGTCGGTCCCGCCCGTCAGGGCGGGGCCGACGTGTTTCCCGCGTCCTTCCGACGCCGTACTCGCACGGCGTCCGGGAACCCCGGCCGCCCAGCCCGGTCGGGTGGTGACTTCCGTACCTTCTCGATCTTCTCTTCGATTGAGGGGAAGGTGTTCGCATCGGGGCGTCGGGGCGTCGGGGCGTCGGGCGTTGAGGTGGCGAGGCGTCGGGGTGGCGCTGCGCAAGAGGGCGTGTGTCACAGCCCTCCCTGGTTCCACCGGCCGCGCCGGGAACCTATCGTCGGCTCCATGTTCGCCGTCTACGCCGCCCGAATCGACCGCGACCAGCCGCTTGCGGGGCTGGAGTCGGGTGAACTCCCGGCTCCCGAGGCCCGCCCGGGCTGGAGCACCGTCAACGTCAGGGCCGCTTCCCTCAACCACCACGACCTGTGGTCCCTGCGGGGCGTCGGCCTCGCGGAGGACCGGCTGCCGATGATCCTCGGGTGCGACGCCGCCGGTGTCGACGAGGACGGCAACGAGGTCGTCCTGCACTCCGTGATCGGCCAGAGCGGGCACGGGGTCGGCCCGAAGGAACCGCGCTCCATTCTCACCGAGCGGTACCCGGGGACCTTCGCCGAGCAGGTCGCCGTCCCGACCTGGAACATCCTGCCGAAGCCGAAGGAGCTCTCCTTCGAGGAGGCGGCCTGTCTGCCGACGGCCTGGCTGACGGCGTACCGGATGCTGTTCACCAACGCGGGTGTGCGTCCCGGCGACTCGGTGCTGGTGCAGGGCGCCGGTGGCGGTGTCGCTTCGGCGGCCATCGTGCTCGGCAAGGCTGCGGGGCTGCGGGTCTTCGCGACCAGCAGGGACGAGGCCAAGCGCAAGCGCGCTCTGGAACTGGGTGCGGTCGAGGCCCTGGAGTCGGGGGCCCGGCTCCCGCAGCGGGTGGATGCCGTTATCGAGACCGTCGGTGCCGCGACCTGGTCCCATTCGGTGAAGTCGCTGCGTCCCGGCGGCACGCTGGTGATCTCCGGCGCGACGAGTGGTGACCGCCCCTCGCACGCGGAACTGACCCGGATCTTCTTCCTGGAGCTGAAGGTGGTCGGCTCGACCATGGGCACCAAGGACGAGCTGGAGGACCTGCTGTCGTTCTGCGCCGCCACGGGGGTGCGGCCCGTCATCGACGAGGTACTGCCGATGGACCGGGCGCGCGAGGGCTTCGAGCGGATGGCGTCCGGCGACCAGTTCGGGAAGATCGTGCTCACCAACTCCTGACCCGGTCAGGGGCGTCGCGGCGGGTCCGGTGCCCCGGGCCCGCCTCTCGCACCCCCTCCGTGTCGACAGGGGCGTGGGTTCGGCGGCAGGACCCGCTCCCGCTCAGTCTCTCGGAGCGGTCCGAAGTATCGCCCCGATGTGTGCGGCCGCCGACGACAGGTGGCGGCGCGCATCCCGGAGCTGTCCGGGATCGACGCCGTGGTCGCGGGCCGCGTCGCGGATGTCGTCACGGAAGCGGTCGAGCAGCCGGTCCAGATCGCGGGCCGGGTCGCCGCTGGGGTCCTCGTGCGCCCACGTCGGCTCGTACGCGGCGGGGAAGTCCTCCGGGGTCCCGGAGTACTCCGGAATCGTCCCGCGGTCCTCGCCCGGCTGCCCGCCGCCCGGGGCCTCGCCGCACTTCTTCCCGAACTCCTTGCCGAACTCGCCGAACTCCTTCGTCAGTTCGCTGAGCCCCTCGCGAAGACCGGTCGGCCAGTCGCCGCGCGCGAAGTGGTCCTGTACCTGGTCCTGCACGCGGCGTGCGATGCGCTGCAGCTCTTCCTGGGCCTGCGCCCGGACCTGCTCCTGCGCCTCCTTGGCCTGCCGGCGGGCCTGCTGTGCCTCCTCGCGGGCCCGGCGGCTCTCGTCCTTGGCGCGCCGCGCCTGCTCCTTCCACTCCTGCTTCGCGCGCCGCATGTCCTCCTTGGCGGCCCGCCACGCCTCCTTGCCGCCGTAGTCTCCGGGATCGTCGAACCCCGCTCGGGCGCCGCGCGCCTCGCTGGCGGCCGCTTTCATCTCGCGCCGCAGGTCGCCTGCCGCGCCCCGGACGTCGGCGCGGATCTCGGCTGCCAGCTCCGCGACCGACTCGCCGATCTCCAGTTCCAGATCGGCGAGTTCCCCGCTGCGGTCGGCCAGCTCGGCTCGGCCCGCGTCGGTGATGGAGTACACCTTGCGGCCACCCTCGGTGGCGTGGGTGACCAGCCCCTCCGCTTCCAGCTTGGCCAGGCGCGGGTAGACGGTGCCCGCCGAGGGCGCGTACAGGCCCTGGAAGCGCTCCTCCAGCAGGCGGATCACCTCGTACCCGTGGCGCGGGGCCTCGTCGAGGAGCTTGAGCAGGTAGAGGCGGAGGCGGCCGTGAGCGAAGACGGGGGGCATGTCAGAGCACCTTCTTCCCGGTCGTACCGTCGGTCGGTTCGCCGTTCGCGCTGCCGTCCGGGGTCGCGGTGCTGCCGCCGGACGGGGCTGTGCCGGCCGTGGCCGGCCCGCCCGCACCGGACGGGGAGCCCGGTTCTCCGGCCGCCGGATCCCCGTGCCCGGAGTCCGCCTCCCGCGGTTCGTCCTCCGCGGGTGGCCGCCGCAGCAGCGCGATGGAACCCGAGACGGTGGTGGCCTTCAACCTGCC
The DNA here is from genome assembly GCF_047200655.1 of Streptomyces sp. MS06. Classification (NCBI taxonomy): domain Bacteria; kingdom Bacillati; phylum Actinomycetota; class Actinomycetes; order Kitasatosporales; family Streptomycetaceae; genus Streptomyces; species Streptomyces sp. MS06. Next base: position 61,597 of record NZ_JBJZOJ010000016.1, on the reverse strand, counting down.
GCTGCCCGCCCCCAGCCTGCCGGTGATGCGCTTGGCGCCCCACTGACCGCCGACCCGGAGGTCCTCGAAGGCGTTGGAGAGCGAGCCGCTCGCGGTGTGGGCCTCCACCCGCGCGTCCGCGGGGTGCGGCAGCCGGATGGCGATCTCGCCGGAGACGCTCGTCAGGGCCACGTCGGCAGGGCCGCCCGCGGCGTTCAGGTCGACGATCATCGAACCGCTCACCGAGTCCGCGCGGACCGAGGAGCCGGCCCCGTCGATCACGGTCAGATCCCCGGAGACGGAGTTGAACCGCAGATCGCCGCCGAGCCCCTGGGCCTCCAGATTCCCCGACACGGTGTCCGCGCGGACGGGTCCGCCGAGGCCCACGAGCGTGGTGTCCCCCGCGACGCCCTTCACCTCCGCGGGCCCGTCGATCCCGGACACCATCGCGGCGGCGCCCACCACGCCCACCTCCACCCGCGTGCCCACCGGGACCGCAAGCGTGACGACCGCGCTGCGCTGCCGCCCCTTGCGGTCGAGCCACTTCAGGAAGCCCTTCCACTGCAGGTCGTCGTAGGTGACGGTCAGGCTGTCGCCCTGCTGTATCACCCGCAGCGGCGGTCCCGTGATCTCGGAGACCTCCAGGCGGGAGGGGCCCTCGTCCGTGCCCACGACGTTCACCGTGCCGTTGACCACGCGGACGTGGAGCGTGCGCACGGGGCCGTCGAAGGTGAGCTTCTGCGGTTCCGCGACGTACCACTCGGACATGGTGAGAACCTCCTCGACCGGACCGGCCGCGCACGGCCGGCCACCCCGACTGGGCGATTTCGACGCGCCATATCGCGTCTCCTGGAATCACGATATATCGCGGACCGGGGAAGTCAAGACGATCCGGACCACCCGTTCTGCTGATCGCCGATCGCACGGAGGTGACGAACGGCGCTCGCCCCCGGCTGCGCGACGTCCGGCCGTCGCGCGGCCGGGGGCGTCCAGCCGCCTGCCGGGGATCGTCCCCGCGCCGGCGGTCCCGGCGGTCCCGGCGGTCCCGGCGGTCCCGGCGGTCCCGGCGGTCCCGGCGGTCCCGGCGGTGCCGGCGGTCCCGGCGGTGCCGGCGGTCCCGGCGGTGCCGGCCTGTGCGGGACCGCGCACGCCTTCCCCGCGCCTTCCCCACGCTTTCCCGGGGCGGATCCGCCGAGGGGCCGGGGTCGCGTGCTCCGGACCATTCCGGATCATTCCGGGCCGCCGGCTCCGGCGAGATGGATCGGGCCGGGCCTTGGCCGCTGGCCTGTCCGGCCACCGGTCTGTCCGCCCCGTTCCGGGGCCTGCGTACCGTCGCTGGGCCGGTCCGCGGGGGATGATCCACGCCCGCTCGGGAGCCCCGACCGGGCGTACGTCATCCGCAGGCCGGGTGCCCCAGTGGGGGAGAGGCGCCCGGCCCCCGGACCGGCTGTGCGCCCGGCCCGGGGACCGGACCGGCCGGAGTCGGAGGGCTGCGGCGGCGCGCCGCCGTTCCGCGGCGCCCCGGGATGGTCGTTGCACACCCGTCGGCTGCGTCGCTGCGGAGAGCCGTCGCGCACCCTCCGCTGTCGGGCTGACGGCGGCCGCCACCCGGTGCCGCGGACGGCCCAACCCCCGAGTCCTCCCGAGCTTGTCCCGTGCCCGTCCCGGAGCGGGCCCCACCCGGGGCCCACGCCTTCGATCCAGGGAGGGCGGCTGTCGATCGCCCGGGGTGCCCGGAGCCGGCCGTGCCGGGTCCCGGGCCCGCTGCCGGGCCCCCGACCGGCCATCGTCGGTCGACGCGCCGCCACCAGGTGCGGGGCCCGTGGCCGCCGGTCCGGGAGGCCACCGTCCCGAGCTGTCCCACCGGTCGCCGCGGGGCGGGTGCCCGCGTTGCGGCGCAGGTCGCCCGCTTCAGGACGAAGGACCGCCCCCGACGCGGCATGACGACCCGGCTTGGCGGCCCCCGCTCGCAACGGATCCGGACTCGGCGTTCCCCGGAATCGGCATCCCCCGCCCGGAAGGGCGGCGGGCTCAGCAAGTCCCGGGGGTTCAGCGGGTTCCCGGACTCGGCGTGCCCCCGGACTCGGCGTGCCCTTGGACGCGGCGTGCCCCCGGACTCGGCGTGCCCTTGGACGCGGCGAGCCCGCGGACTCGGCGTGCCCCCGGACTCAACAAACCCTCTCCCCGGCAGCCCCCAACCGCCACGACCCCGGTGCCGAGCATGACCCCGAGCCGGCGCAACTCCGGTGCCGAGCATGACCCCGAGCCGGCGCAACTCCGAGCCGCCACGACCCCGGTGCCGAGCAAGACCGGGAACCGTGCACCGCCAGGCACTCGCGCACCGCCCGGGAACCGTGCACCGCCCGGGAACCGTGCACCGCCAGGCACTCGCGCACCGCCCGGGAACCGTGCACCGCCCGGGAACCGTGCACCGCCCGGGAACCACGCACCGCCCGGGAACCACGCACCGCCAGGCACTCGCGCACCGCCCGGGGACCACGCATCGCCAGGCAATCGCGCACCGCCCCGGTGAGGCAGAGGCGGTCCGGTCACCGGCCGGTGGCACGCCCTCCCCGGCCTCAGCCGCCGGGGCGTGTCACTCCTCGTCCTCGTCGTCGAGCCGGGCCAGCCAGGTCGCCAGCCGCTCCACCGGCACCTCGAAGTCCGGGTTCAGATCGACGAACGTCCGCAACTGCTCGGCGAGCCACTCGAAGGTGACCTCCTCCTCGCCGCGCCGCTTCTCGAGTTCCTCGATGCCCCGGTCGGTGAAATACAACGCTTGCTCCTGATGCGGACGGGACGAACACCTGCTCCCACCAGGGTAGGCCGTGTGCGGTGGGCGGGTGCCCGGACCGCTCGCGTCCCGCCCCGCGGTGCGGCGCGGTCCGTGGTGTCGGGTGCAACCGACCCGGGTATGACCTTCGTCGCACAGCAGGGGGCGCCTTCGGCATGCGCCGGCGGTACGGACACGACGGGGGAGCGGCATGAGCCACATCCAGGACATCGAGTTACCGGACGGCACGGTGGTCACCGCGCGGATCGGCGCCGGGGACGCGTACGACGACCAGGAGGACGTCGGCTTCACGCAGAACGCCGCCGCCAGGGTGGAGCGGCTCCGGGAGCTGATCGAGTCGGTGGGCGGCACGGTCCTCGACGCCGCGCGCGCCGCCCGGCCCTCGGAGGCGGCCATCACCTTCGGCGTGGAGCTCGCCACCAAGGAGGGGGTGGCTCTCGCGGTCCTCGCCCGCGGCGAGGCCAAGACCTCCATCGAGGTCACCCTGACATGGCAGTTCGACCGGCGGCCCGCAGGAGGGGACGACCGGGACCCGGCGGCATGAACGAGCGGCACGAGCGGCTCTGCGAGCTCGTCCGGTCCGCCACCGTGCACCTGATGCCCCCCGGGGACGACGGCGCACCGCTGTGGGGCAGCGGCTTCTTCGTCGCCCCCGGCTGGGTGCTGACCGCCGCCCACGTGCTGCGTCCCCACCTGGAGGCCGACCGCGACACCGTCTTCCGGGTGCGGGGCGAGGGCTTCGACTCCCCGGCCCGCCTGGCCGAGTGGCTGCTCACCGACGCGCGCAACAGGACGGTGCCCGCCGAGGAGGACATGGCGCTCGTCCGCCTGACGGGCGAGCCGGAGGAGCATCCGCACGAATGCGTGTGGCTGGCCGACCGTGCCTCGCTGCACTCCGGCCCGCTCAAGGCCTGCGGCTACTACCCCGGTCCCCCCGCCACCCGGTTCCGGATCGTGGACGCCGAGATCAACGGGCACGAGGACACCTACGGTCTGATCATCAGGCCCGACATCGACCTCCCCGCCGGGGTGTCGGGCGGGCCGCTGCTCGACCCCGCCACGGGGGCGGTCGTCGGACTGATCAAATCACGCCGAAGACAGCAGGACGGCGGCAAGGCGGTCGCCCTCTCGGCACTGCGCCGCTTCGGCGACACCTACCGCACGGTCCTGGCCGCTCACGACCGCTGGCACGGCGCCGAGCCGCAGGCGACGACCGGGGACAACTGGATCGACCTGCAGGGCGGTGCGGCCGGCGGCGACGGCGAGCGGTGGACGCCCGCCGACCGCCGCAGCGCGCTCCGGCTGCTCGCCGAGCTGCCCCCGCCGCCCGACGCGCCCACCGTCGAGGTCCTCGCGGTCAAGGCGCGCAGCGGCAGCAGGTGGCCGGGCGGCACACCCGAGCTGCTGACCTGGCGTGACGGAGCCGGGCTGCTCTACGAGGGGGGACAGCCGCTCGGCGCGCTCACCTTCCTGCGCTACCTGAAGTACGTGCAGGAGTACCTGCGCTCCCGGGGCGCCGACTGCGCCGAACTCGGCGCCTGGATCGACCGCCGCCTGCGCGGGGAGCCGAACAAGGCCATGCACGACTTCGTCCGGGAGGCCGGCCTCCCGGAGGCGCTGCGCCCCGCACCCGACGAGGCCACGCGCCGCATCGTGATCCCGTATCCGGGCCCCGGCGAGGGCGCCGTCGTCACCGTGCTGCTCGATCCGGTGATCGGTGCGCAGAGCCCCCGGTTCTTCTGGCAGCTCTGGTACGGCGACGGCGACGGCGAGGGCGAACCCGAACTGTACGAGGCGGACGGCTCCGTCGGCGGCTGCTCCCCGCACGAACTCGTCCAGTGCCTGCGCGGGCCGCTGGGCCGGCTGCTGCGTGCCAAGGACCGCCAGGGCCGCCCGGTGCCTCTGGAGGTCGCGCTGCCCGCGGAGCACTTCGACACCGAGGTGCACCGCTGGCGGTTCGACGACATAGCGGCACTGCACGACGCCCGGCACCTGGGGGCGCGCCGCGGGGTGGTCCTGCGCGCCCTCGAGCGCCGGGGAGAACCGGACAAACTGTGGGACGACCGCTGGCAGGCGATGTCGGGTCGGCGGGGATTCCGGGGCTGGCGGCCCCTGGCCCAGGCGGCCGTCCCGAGCACCGGCAGCTACCGGGACGCCGACACCGACCGCATCCCCGTCCTGTGCCGCCCGGCGGGCCGCGAACCGGGGCGCACCGTGATGCGGTTCGCCCTGGAGAACGGCCACGGCGTCGCGCTCTGGCACGTCGACGGGCACGCCTCCCGCGCCTGCACCCCGGAGTGCGGGACGTTCTACGCCAAGGCGGAGGAACTGCTCGGCGCCCTCGGGTCCCTCGCCGAGCTCCCCGACCGGCTGCGGCATCTCCGCCAGGACGTCAGCGAGCGCCGGACGGGCCGCGGCTGGGCGGAGCCGGTGGCCCTGCTCTACGACGATCCGCGGCGCCCGCTGCCGCCGGAGGAGACCGCCGTCCTGGACGCGCCGCTGTGAGCGCCGTGCGCCGCAACCGCGCCAACTGGCCGGAATCCACCGCGCCGCAGGTCCTGCGTGGGTACATTTCCAGGGGCCCGTTGTGGGCGAGCAGCGCCCCCGTCGGCCAGGCCGTGGACAACCACCGACCGTCGGCGAGGAGCACATCGTGAGCCAGTGGTACATCTACCGGGGTACCGGACGTCCGGATCGCGCCAGGATCGAGCAGCTTCCCGCGCCGCCGCCCTGGCGGTCCTTCGACGCCCCCGCCGTGCCGTACGAGGTGCCGGACGTCGACTCCTCCACCCGTCGCAGGCTGGGCCGGGACGCCGCGCCGCTGCCCATCCAGGACCCCGGTGCCCTGGAACTCGTCAACGCCGCCCTCTACCTGCGCCGCCCCCTGCTCGTCACCGGCGATCCGGGAGTCGGCAAGTCGACGCTGGCGCACGCCGTCGCCCACGAGCTCGGTCTCGGCCGGGTCCTGGAGTGGCCGGTCGTCAGCCGTACCGAACTCCGCGAAGGCCTCTACAGCTACGACGCCATCGGCCGCCTCCAGGACTCCCAGCTGGCCGGCGACCGCACGACCACCGACCGCACCTCACCCGAGGACATCGGACGGTACGTCAAGCTCGGTCCGCTCGGCACCGCGCTGCTCGCCGCCGACCGCCCCCGCGTGCTGCTCGTCGACGAACTCGACAAGAGCGACATCGACCTGCCCAACGACCTCCTCAACGTCCTGGAGGAGGGCAGGTTCGCCCTGCCCGAACTGGAGCGGATCGCCGACCGCGCCCCCGTCGTGGAGGTGCTCACCGACGACGGGCGCCGGGTGGCCGTCACCGACGGGCAGGTCCGCTGCCGGGCGTTCCCGTTCGTCGTCCTGACCAGCAACCGCGAGCGTGAGTTTCCCGCGCCGTTCCTGCGCCGCTGCATCGCGCTCGACCTCAGGGCCCCCCGAGACGAGCGCCTCGCCGCCCTGGTCCAGGCGCACTTCGGCCAGGAGGTGTACGACGACCACCGCGACCTCGTGGAACGTTTCACGCAGGCCGGCACCGACGGGGCGCTGCGCCCCACCGACCAGTTGCTCAACGCGATCTACCTCGCCCAGTACACCGCCCGGGACGCGGAGGGCGGGCGCGAGGAACTGTCGGAGCTGCTGATGCAGCCCCTGGACCGCGGGCCGCGGTAGCCGATGGAACCGCAGGCATCCGGAACCCCGGTCGGCGCCGCGAGCCCCGCGCTCACGGCGCTCGTCGCGCATCTGCGCCGAGCCGGTCTCACCCCGGACGCCGAGGCGCTCGCGGACGCGCTCTGGCTGGCCCGCTGGCTGCCCGGCTCCGGGGTGTCCGCGGCCGGGGGCGGCACCGGTTCCCGAGGCGGAACCGCCGAACCACCCCGCACCCCCGGCGCGGTCCCGCCCTCGCCGTCCCCGCCGGAGGCCGGCGGCGAGCCCCACCGGCTCGGCGGCGCACGGCTGTTCGTGCCGGGAGCCCCCGGGGGCCCGGGAGCCCGGGCCGCCCCGGGAGCCGGCGGGGACGGCGCCGCCGGTCCGGACGCCGGAGAAGGCGGGGCCGGCACCGGAGCCCCGATGACGTCCGTCCGGGTGCCCGCCGCGCCCGCCCTGCCGGAGCCGCTCGCCCTGCAACGCGGGCTGCGTCCCCTCCAGCGCTACCACCCGCCGACGCGCCCCGTTCCGCGAATCCTCGACGAGGAGGCCACCGCCGAACGGGCCGCGGAGTCCGGGATCGTACTGCCGGTGCTGCGCGCCGACCGGCGCCGTGCCGCCCGGCTGCTGCTGGTGATGGACGTCTCCACGTCCACCGTGGTGTGGCAGCAGGCGCTCGACGAGCTGCGGCAGGTGTGCGCGCGGGCCGGAGCCTTCCGCGAGGTGCAGGTGCGCTACCTGCATCCCGCACCGGACGGCGGACCGGGCTGCGCCGCCGGACCGGACCCGGCCGGAGTGCTGTACCCGCCGGAGCAGCTCAGCGATCCGACGGGGCGGCGCGTCACCCTCGTGCTCAGCGACTGCGCCGGACCGATGTGGCGCAGCGGCCGCATGCAGCGCCTGCTGCACCGGTGGGCCGCGACCGGCCCGGTCGCCGTCGTGCAGCCGCTGCCGCAGCGGATGTGGCGGCGCACCCATCTGCCCGCCCGCCGCGGGCGGCTGCACCGGCGCGAGGGGGCCGCCGGCTCCCTGGACTTCCGGCCCGATGCGGTGGGCCGTTCCGACACGGGAGGCCGGACCGGTGCGGGAGGGCGGCCCGCGCTGCCCGTCCCCGTGCTGGCACTGCGCCGGGAGGCGGTGGAGGGCTGGGCGCGCCTCGTCGCCGGCTCCACCGGGCGCTCCCTCGCGGCCGCGGCCGGCTGGGTGCGGCCCGACCACCCGGCGTCCGGGGCGGCGGTCCGGGCAGCCGAGGACCTCGACGGAGCGCAGCGGGTGCGCGCGTTCTGGCGGGCGGCCTCCCCGGAGGCCCGCCGCCTCGCCGTCTACCTGTCCGCGGTTCCGCTCTACCTGCCGGTGATGCAGATGGTCCAGCACGCGATGCTCGCCGGGAGCGGCCCCGACGTGCTGTCGGAGGTACTGCTCGGCGGGCTGCTCAGACGTCGGGCCGACGCCGACGACCCGGCGGCCGTGCGCTACGGCTACCTCCCCCAGGTCGCCGGGGAGCTGCGGGCCCTGCTGGCCGCCGAGGACGCCGACCTGCTGTTCAAGCACTGCTCGCACTACGTGGAACGGCACTACGGGCGCACCGTGCGCAACTTCCCCGCCATGGCGAGGGCGTTCCTGCGGGGCGTGGTGGCTCCCGGCGTCGAGGCGTCGCCGGCGCCGCACCCCGGTGACGAGGAGCCTCCCGGGCTGCGGGCCTTCGCCGAGGTGTCCACGGAGGTGCTGCGGGAGTTCGGCGCGCGGATCCCGCCGGGGCCGGCCGGCCCCGGGCTGCGGGCGGCGGAGCTGCTGGAGCGGGGACAGGTCGCGTTCGCCCGTTTCGAGCGGGAAGGGCTCACCCGGGAACTCGACACCGCCGTCCGCTACCTGCGGCAGGCGATCGGGGCCGTGGGACCGGACCGCGTGCTCCGCGCGGCCCGCGAGGAACTCGCCGGGGCGCTGCTGGCCCGCTGGCAGGCCCGGGCCGTCGGCGACGACCTGCGGGAGGCCTGGGAGGCGCTCGGCGACCGCCCGCCGGTGACCGCCCGCGGGCGGCTGGTGCGCGGCCTGGTGCTGTTCGCGCAGGCGCGCGAGGTGCGTGCCGCGGGGACCGGATTCCCGGGTCTCTCCCAGGACGTGCGCTCCTGGGCCGCCGCCGGTGAGGGCCGGCCCCGGGACCGGGCCTGCGCACTTCTGCTGTACCTGGCCGACACCTTCCTCACGGACCTCCTGGCGGGGGAGGGATCGCCACCCGCGGCGACCGACGAGCGGCGGAGCGCCGCCCGGACCCTGGCCGCCGTCCGCCGGGCCCTCGCCGAGTCGGGCCCGGGACCGGGGGCCGTCGGCGCGGCCCCGATGCCCGAGACCTGGTACGCCCTGCAACTGCACCGGGCCGAGCAGGCCGCCGACGTGTGGGTCGCGCTCGACACCTCGGCGGAGGCCCGTGCGGCGCGGGGGCGACTGCTGCTCGACCTGGCCCGGCACCGGGCGGGACGCGGCCCCGTCCCCGCCTCCGAGTTGGTGCGGCCGCTCGCGGCGGAGTTGGCGGAGCGCGCGGCACGGGAGCTGCGGTCGGCGCTGCTCGGCGACCCGAGCGCGCTGCCGGAGCCCGACCGCGGGCCCGCCTGGCTGGACCTCGCCGAGGCCGAGGAACTCGCCCGGCCCGACGCCGGCGCCGGAGCCGAGGCGGTGCTGCACGCTCTGGAGCAGGGCCTCGGCGCCGCGGGCGGGGACCCGGCGCTGAGGTACGAGTGCCGGGCCCGCGCCGCCGCCGTCCACCGCGCCCGCTACGACGCCACCGGCGACCTGGACCACCTTGACCGCGCCGTCGCCGCGTGGACCGAGGCCGAGCCGCTGCTGGGCGGGGACGACCCGCGCCGGCCGGCCGTGCTGGCCGAGTGCGGGCTCGCCCTGCTCGACCGGGCGGATGCCCGGTCTTCTGCCACCGACGTGGGGCGGGCCGTCCACCTGCTGCGCCGCGCGGTCGAGGAGTCCCCGGCCGGCGATCCGGCCCTGCCGCGGCGGCGCCACCTGCTGGGCACCGCCTACTTCCGCCGGTACGGCGCCGAGCCGGTGCTGTCCTACCTGTACGAGGCCGACTGGCTGTTCGACGAGGCCGCCCGCGACGCCGCCGACCCCGCGCTCACCGCCCGCTGCTGGACCGACCGCGGGCGGACCCTGGACGCCCTGCACGCCGGCACCGGCGCGACCGGCCGGCTGCACCAGGCGATCGACTGCTTCTCCCGGGGCGCCGCGCACGCCCGCGAGGTGCCGGACGAGGAACTGCTCGCCCAGTGCCTGCTGTACCGCGGCCGGGCGCGGGAGCAGCTCGCGCAGACCACCCGGGTGCTGGCGGACTACCGCGAGGCGCTGCTGCTGACGAGCGAGCCGGACACCGCCCGCTTCCTGCGTGCCCGCCTCGACGCCCTGGAACCCGGGACGGCCGACGAGTGACCACTCCCCTCGAGGACACCGGCACACCCCTGCCCGACGTCCAGCGACCGGACCGCACCGACCACCCGGTTCTCGCCGCGATCCTCATCGAACTCCGCGCCCGGGACTCGGAGCCCACCGTGGTCGCACACTACGAAGACGCCCCGTGAGCCGCGCCCCGACTTCCGGTCCCGCGCCCGAGCCGGGCCGGCCCGCGCACCCGCGCTGGCCCCACCTCCTGCTCGACCCCCACGGCCACCGCCCCACCCCCTTCCGGCAGTTCGTCCTCAAGGTGCACAACCGCTGCAACCTCGACTGCACCTACTGCTACCTCTACCGGGGCCAGGACCGGGGATGGCGGGACCGCCCGCCCCGCACCGCGCGGCCCACGATGCTCCGCACCGCCGCCCGCATCGCAGAGCATGTGCGGACCCACGGCCTGGACCGCATCCGCATCGAGTTGCACGGGGGCGAACCCCTCCTCGCCGGCCCCGACCCCGTGCTCGCGTACACCCGCGCGGTACGCGCGGCGGTGCCGCCGGACTGCCGGGTCACCGCCACCGTCCAGACCAACGGCACCCGCCTCACCGCCCCCGCCCTCGACCGGCTCGCCGACGCCGGACTGAGGGTCGGGCTGAGCCTGGACGGAGGCCGCGCCGCCCACAACGCCCGCCGCGTCGACCGTGCCGGACGCCCCGCCTGGCCCGCCGCGCGGGCCGCCGCCCGGCGGCTTGCCGCACGACCGGCGGCGTACGCCGGGATCCTGTGCACCATCGACCTGGACACCGACCCGCTGGACCTCTACCGCTCGCTGCTGGAGCTGCACCCGCCCGGCGTGGACCTCCTGCTCCCGCACGCGAACTGGGCCCATCCGCCGCCGGGCCTCCCGGGCGGTGCCCCCGGGCGGCACCGCCCGCGACCCACCCCCTACGGAGACTGGCTGGCCGCCGTCTTCGACGCCTGGTGGGACGAGGGGCGGATGCGCACCCGGGTGCGGCTGTTCCAGGAGGTCGTCGCGCTGCTGCTCGGCGCGCCGAGCAGGGCCGAGGCCGTGGGGCTCTCCCCGGTGGCCGCCGTGGTGGTCGAGACGGACGGCGCGATCGAGCAGGTCGACTCCCTGCGATCCGCCTACCCGGGCGCCGCGGAGACCGGCCTCGACGTGTTCCGGAACACCTTCGACCACGCGCTGCGCCACCCCGGCGTCGCCGCGCGGCAGCTCGGCCGGCGGGCGCTGGCCGCGGAGTGCCGCGGCTGTCCCGTGGGCGGGGTGTGCGGGGGCGGCAACTACGTGCACCGCTACGCGCCCGGCTCGGGGTTCCGGCACGCCAGTGTCTACTGCGCCGACCTGGAACGACTCGTCCGGCATGTGGCGCACCGGGTGGAACAGGCCGTGCCCGCCTCCCCGCCGCCCGTGCCCGCCTCCCCGCTGGCCCCGCCCGCTTCCCCGCCGGCCCCGCCCGCCTCCCGGCCGGACCCCGGCACCCGACCGCTCCCGGCTGCCGAGGCGCCCCGGCAATCTGCTCCAACTCCTCTGTGCGAACACCCTTTTGACGCATAATTGACTAGCCTGTGCACAGTCGTGACCAGGTTCGGCTGAGGGGACTGGGAGATGACGGCGGAGCACGGACACGTCACGGTGGTCTTCGCCGGGCAGAGTGAGTCCTGGGCCAAGTGGGTCGACCACCAGATCCGTGCGGCGGGGCGGACCACGACGTTCGTCCGGTGGAACCCGCTCCGGCGGCTGCCCACGCCGCAGGCGCTGACCGAACTGCTCAGCGCCCCCGGCCGCGTCCTGCTCGTCATCGACGACTGGTACGAGCGGCTGGACCGCGACCGGTTCGAGGCCTGGGCCGCGGTGCTGCGCGAGGCGCTGCCGGAGCACCGCGACCGGCTCGCCGCGGTCAGCGTCACCGCCCGGCCCATGCCGGCGGCCGTCATCGCCCTGGCGCCGATCGAGCTGCGCGGACTGCGCCCGGAGGTGGCCCGCTCCCGGGTCCTGGAGTGCGCGGGCATCCCCGCCCCCGGCACCCTCGTCGACCTGCGGCGCGGCCCCCGCTTCCCGGACGATCCGCCCGGCGTGTGGCAGGTGCCGCGGCGCAACCGCCGCTTCGTCGGCCGGACCGAGCTGCTGGAGAAGGTGCACGGCGCGCTCTCCGGCGGCGGCGACGGGGGCGCCGCCGTGGCACTGCGGGGGCCCGGTGGTGTCGGCAAGAGCCAGCTGGCGCTGGAGTACGTCCACCGGTACGCCGGGGACTACGACATCGTCTGGTGGGTGAACGCCGCCCAGCGGGCCACCGCCCGGAACCAGTTCGCCGAGCTCGCCCCCCGGCTCGACCTGCGGGACACCGAGGCCGAGGACCTGGCGGCCACCATCACCGCCGTGAAGGGCGAACTCGCCGACACCGCCCGCCCCTGGCTGCTGGTCCTCGACGGGGCCCGAGCCCCGGACGGTCCGCTGCTCGACCTCCTGCCCGAGGGGCGCGGGCACGTCCTGGTCACCACCACCCGCAGCGAGTGGGGCGCGCACGCCGACACGGTCACCGTGCCGGTCTTCGAACGCCGGGAGAGCCTCGCCTTCGTCGCCCGCCGCACGGAACGGCTCAGCGACCGCCAGGCCGGCGACCTCGCCGAGGCGGTCCAGGACATGCCGCTGCTGCTCGACCAGACGGCCGCCTGGCTGGATCTGAACCCGACGGTCCCGGTGGACGACTACATCCGGGACATCAGCACCGGACGCCCCGACCTCTTCGGCGTGATGCCCTCCGGCCAGTACCCGGAGAGCTTCGAGGTGGCCTGGGCGAAGACGGTCAACACCCTGCGCGACGCGTCCGAGTCCGCCTGGCAACTGCTCAACCTGCTCGCCTGCTTCTCACCGGACCTGGTCCCGGTGCGGCTGCTGCAGACCGCCCGGCACGGCGACCTGCCGCCCGAGCTGGCCGACCTGGTCGCCGAGCCCAGCAGCTGGAACACCGCCCTGCGCCGCCTGTCCGAGATCACGTCCATGCGGATCGAGTACGAACAGGGCCCGCGGATGGACACCCAGACCATCGGCACCCTGCGCATGCACCGGCTGTTCCACCGGTTCGTGCGCTCCATCCAGTCACCCGAGGACTTCCGGCGCCACTCCGCCGCCGCCCGCAGGATCCTGGCGTCCGCCGACCCCCGGGACTCCTCCTCGGCGGGCAACTGGGCGCGCTACGCGGAACTCATCTCCCACCTGGAGCCGTCCGGGGCGCTGGAGGCCTCCGACGGCGACGCGCGCACCCTGGTGCTGAACTGCATCGAGTACTTACGGATGCGGGGCGAGTACGAGGAGGGCCTGGCGCTGACCGAGAAGGCCGTCACCCACTGGCGCACCAGCTCGGGGGAGACCGACCGCTCCGTCCTCGTCGCCGTGCACCAGCTCGCCAACATGCTGCGCAGGCTGGGCCGGTACGCGGAGGCCGAGCGGGTCGCCCGGGAGACCCTGCGGCGCCTCACCGGCACCGCGACCGTCCGGCCCATCGAGCTGATCCGCGCCAAGGACGGCCTGGGCGGCACCCTCATGGCCCTCGGCCGGTACGACGAGGCGCACACGCTGTTCGAGGAGGCCGCCGAGGCGGCCACCGAGGAGCTGGGCGGCGAGGGCGTCCCGCGGACCCTCGCGGTACGGAGCAACCTCGCCGTCGCCCTCGGGCTCAAGGGGCGGTACGCGCAGTCCCTCGCCATGCACCGGAAGATCTTCGAGGCCCGGGTGGAACTCCTCGGCGGCAAGGACCCGCTCACCCTCAACTCCGCTCTGCGGGCCGCGTGGATGCTGCGGCTGCTCGGCAACTACCGTGAGGCGCTGGCCATCCAGGGGCACAACTCCCGCCTGCACAGCCAGGTCCTCGACCGCACCCACGGCCAGACCCTGCAGGCCGAGCACAACCTGGCGCTGTGCTCCCGCCGCGTGGGCGACCTGCAGTTCGCCCACGCCATGATGCGCGGGGTCCGGCAGCGGCTGCTGCGCCGCCGGGGGCGGCTGCATCCGGAGACGCTCATGGTCTCCTGCGACTACGCGATGCTGCTGCGCCAGCTGGGCCACACCGACGAGGCCCGGGAGCTGGCGGAGGCCACCGCCGAGCACTACGCGGCCCGACTCGGTGAGGACCATCCCTACACGACCGGGGCCAGGGACAACGTCGCCACCATGATGCGCGACGCGGGCGCCCACCGGACCGCCCTGGAGGTGTCCCTGTCCTGCTCCCGGAAGATGGCGGAGGCCGTGGGGCCGGACCACCCGTGGGCCGTCGGCTGCGCCAAGAACACGGTCGCGGCGCTCGTCGCCGCCGGCGACACCGAGGCCGCGGCGGCACTGGGCCGGGAGACCGCCGGGCGCTCGGCCCGGACGCTGGGCGAGAACCACCTCCTCACGATCAGCCTGCGCGCCGGCCTCGCCCTCGACCTGGCGGCACTCGGGCAGCGGCAGGAGGCGGCGGCGCTCCGTGAGGGGGCGGTCGACCGGCTCACCGGGCTGTTCGGCCCGAACCCGCAACATCTCTCCGACATCCTGGAACGCCGCCAGCCGTACTGGGACTTCGAACCGCAGCCGGTCTGAGGGGAGCACCTCCCAGGGGGCCGGGACAGCCGGGAAGGCCCGGACGACCGGGGCTGCCGAAACAGTCCTGAACGGTCCTGAACAGGCCTGAACAGTCCTGGCCGCCGAAGCGGTCCGGGTGGCCGAGACGGTCCGGGGAGCCGAAACGGCCGGGGCCCGGTGGCGGGCAACCGCCTGCCACCGGGCCCCGGCCGTCGTCGCCGGTGCGGGCCTAGGCCTCGAACACCTCACGCACCAGCTGCTCCTGCTCCGCCTGGTGGCGCTTGGCCGAACCCACCGCCGGGGAGGACGAGTGCGGCCGCGAGATGCGGCGCAGGCGCTCGCCCGCCGGGATGTCCGCGCCGACCGCCAGGTCCAGGTGGTCGATCAGGTTCAGGGCGATGAACGGCCACGCGCCCTGGTTGGCCGGCTCCTCCTGGGCCCACAGGTACTTCTCGGCGTTCGGGTACTTGGCGATCTCCGCCTGCAGCTCGGCACCCGGCAGCGGGTACAGCCGCTCGATGCGGAGGATCGCGACGTCCGTGGCACCGCGCCTGCGCCGCTCGGCCTCGAGGTCGTAGTACACCTTGCCGGCGCAGAACACGACCTTCTTGACCGCGGCCGGGTCGACCGAGTCGTCCCCGATCACCGGGCGGAAGCCGCCGGTGGTGAACTCCTCCGCCTTCGCCGCCGCCGCCTTCAGGCGCAGCATCGACTTCGGCGTGAAGACGACCAGCGGCTTGTGGTGCGGGTTGTGCACCTGCCAGCGCAGCAGGTGGAAGTAGTTCGACGGCGAGGTCGGCATGGCGACCGTCATGTTGTTCTGCGCGCAGAGCTGGAGGAACCGCTCCGGGCGGGCCGAGGAGTGGTCCGGGCCCTGGCCCTCGTAGCCGTGCGGGAGCAGCAGGACGACGCCGGAGGTCTGGCCCCACTTCTGCTCCGCCGACGAGATGAACTCGTCCACGACCGTCTGCGCGCCGTTGGTGAAGTCGCCGAACTGCGCCTCCCACATCACGAGCGCGTTCGGGCGGGCCAGCGAGTAGCCGTACTCGAAGCCCATCGCCGCGTACTCGGACAGCAGGGAGTTGTAGACGTTCAGCCGGGCCTGGTCCTCGGAGAGGTACTGCAGCGGCGTGTACTCCTCGCCGGTGCTGCGGTCGATGATGACCGCGTGCCGCTGGCCGAAGGTGCCGCGCTGCGAGTCCTGGCCCGCCAGGCGGACCGGGACGCCCTCCAGCAGCAGGGAGCCGATCGCGAGGGTCTCGCCCATGCCCCAGTCGATCGTGCCGTCCTCGACCATCGCCGTCCGGCGCTGGAGCTGCGGCAGCAGCCGCGGGTGGACGGTGATGTGGTCGGGGATGGTCACCTGGGACTCGGCGATCCGCTTGACGACCTCCGTGGAGACCGCGGTGCCCGCGGAGACCGGGAAGCCCTCCTGCCAGTCGTGGGACTCGCCCGGAGCGGGCTGCGCCGTCGCCTCGCGGACCTCGGTGAAGACCTTCTCGAGCTGGCCCTGGTAGTCCTGCAGCGCCTGCTCGGCCTCCTCCAGGGTGATGTCGCCGCGACCGATCAGGGACTCGGTGTACAGCTTGCGCACCGAGCGCTTCTTGTCGATCAGGTCGTACATCAGCGGCTGGGTGAAGGCCGGGTTGTCCGACTCGTTGTGCCCGCGGCGGCGGTAGCAGATGAGGTCGATCACCACGTCCTTGTTGAACGCCTGGCGGAACTCGAAGGCCAGCCGCGCGACGCGCACCACGGCCTCCGGGTCGTCGCCGTTCACGTGGAAGATCGGGGCCTCGATCATGCGGGCCACGTCGGTCGCGTACATCGACGAGCGCGAGGACTCGGGCGCGGCGGTGAAGCCGACCTGGTTGTTGATGACGATGTGGACCGTGCCGCCGGTGCGGTAGCCGCGCAGCTGCGACATGTTCAGGGTCTCGGCCACCACGCCCTGGCCCGCGAAGGCCGCGTCGCCGTGGATCGCCACCGGCAGCACGGTGAAGTCCGTGCCGCCCTTGCCGATGATGTCCTGCTTGGCGCGGGCGACGCCCTCCAGGACCGGGTCGACCGCCTCCAGGTGCGAGGGGTTGGCCACCAGCGAGACGTTGATCTGCTCGCCGTCCAGTCCGGTGAAGGTGCCCTCGGCGCCGAGGTGGTACTTCACGTCGCCGGAGCCGTGCATCGACTTCGGGTCGAGGTTGCCCTCGAACTCGCGGAAGATCTGCGCGTAGGACTTGCCGACGATGTTGGCGAGGACGTTCAGCCGGCCGCGGTGGGCCATGCCGATGACGACCTCGTCGAGGCGGGACTCCGCCGCGCTGTCGAGGACCGCGTCCAGCAGCGGGATGACGGACTCGCCGCCCTCCAGGGAGAACCGCTTCTGGCCGACGTACTTCGTCTGCAGGAAGGTCTCGAAGGCCTCCGCGGCGTTCAGCCGGCGCAGGATGCGCAGCTGCTCCTCGCGCTCGGGCTTGGTGTGCCCGCGCTCCACCCGGTCCTGGATCCACTTGCGCTGCTTGGGGTCCTGGATGTGCATGAACTCGATGCCGGTGGTGCGGCAGTACGAGTCGCGCAGCACGCCGAGGATGTTGCGCAGCTTCATCATCGACTTGCCGGAGAAGCCGCCGACGGCGAACTCGCGCTCCAGGTCCCACAGCGTCAGCCCGTGCTCGACGATGTCGAGGTCGGGGTGCTTGCGCTGGCGGTACTCCAGCGGGTCGGTGTCGGCCATGACGTGTCCGCGGACCCGGTAGGAGTGGATCAGCTCGAAGACCCGGGCGGCCTTGGTGACGTCGTCGTCGTGCGAGGCGTCGATGTCCTTGAGCCAGCGGACCGGCTCGTAGGGGATGCGCAGCGCCTCGAAGATGTCGTCGTAGAAGCCGCTCTCGCCGAGCAGCAGGTTCGACACGTTGCGCAGGAACTCGCCGGACGCGGCGCCCTGGATCACCCGGTGGTCGTAGGTCGACGTGAGCGTCATGACCTTCGAGATGCCGAGCTTGTTGATGGCGTCCTGGCTGGTGCCCTGGAACTCGGCCGGGTAGTCCATGGAGCCGACGCCCATGATCACGGACTGGCCGGGCATCAGCCGCGGCACGGAGTGCACGGTGCCCAGGCCGCCCGGGTTGGTCAGCGAGACCGTGACCCCGGAGAAGTCGTCCATGGTGAGCTTGCCGTCGCGGGCGCGGCGGACGATGTCCTCGTAGGCCTGCCAGAACTCGAAGAAGTTCAGCGTGTCGGCCTTCTTGATCGCCGCGACGACGAGCTGGCGGTCGCCGTTCGGCTTGACCAGGTCGATGGCGAGGCCGAGGTTGACGTGCTCCGGCTTGATGAGGGTCGGCTTGCCGTCCTTGACGCCGTACGACCAGTTCATCGCGGGCATGGCCTTGATGGCCTGCACCATCGCGTACCCGATGAGGTGGGTGAAGGAGATCTTCCCGCCACGGGCGCGCTTGAGGTGGTTGTTGATGACGATGCGGTTGTCGAACAGCAGCTTCACCGGGACCGCGCGGACCGAGGTCGCGGTCGGCATCTCCAGCGAGGCGTCCATGTTCTTCGCTACGGCGGCTGCCGGGCCGCGCAGCGCGACCAGCTCGGGGCCGGCCGGGGCCTCGGCGGCGGGCGCCGCCTTCACGGGCGCCTGGGCCGGCGTCCTCGCGGCGGCCGGCTTCGCGGCGGGCGCGGGCTGCGCGGGCGCCTTGGCGGCCGGCCTCGCGGCGGGCGCGGGGGCCGCCGCGGGCTTCGCGGGGGCGGCGGGCGCGGCGCTCGCGGCCTGCGCCTGCGGCGCCGGCCGCTGGGTTGCCGAGGCGGTCCCTGCGGCCCCCGCGGCCGCAGCACCGGACGCGGCCGGGGTGGCGGCCGCCCCCGGCTTGTAGTCGGCGAAGAAGTCCCACCAGGCGCGGTCGACCGAATTCGGGTCCTGGAGGTACTGCTGGTAGATCTCGTCGACGAGCCACTCGTTGGGACCGAACGCGGCAGCGGGGTTCTTGCCCGCTTGGTCCGCGTCGGTCGTCGGTGAACTCGATGCGTTACTGGGGGACTGTGGCGACACGGCGGCAACCGCCCTCTTCCGCTTCACAAGGTGATGGACAGCGGGAATAAAGGCTACGCCTCCAAGACCCGAATGGTCAGGCCGGGCCCGCCCATCGTCGTGTAAGTCACATCTCAGCCCGTGTTTCGGGCCTGGAAATGGCGGGAAACAACCGGGGTTCCGCCTTGGAAAGGATGCGTCGACGCAGACCCTGCAGGATCATCCTGCGGGCCCGTGCCTGCTCACACGTGTCCGTCGGCGCGGACTCCCGTGGATCTTCAGGTTCCGCTTCGAACTTTACGTCAACTTTGAACGGACGTCTCTCCCGGGAGGGTGACAAGAATCCGGCAGCCCCGCTCGGATTCGGCCACCCGGATCCTGCCGCCGTGCAGATCAACCGCCCAGCGGGCGATGGCCAGGCCCAGCCCGGTGCCGCCGTCGCTGCCGGGACCGTGCGGGCGGGTGACGGAGCCCCGGTCGAACCGCTCGAAGACGCGGTGCCACTCGGACCGGGGGATGCCCGGGCCCTCGTCCAGCACCTCCAGCTCCAGCGACTGCGGCCCGGGACCCCGCCGGGCGCGGACCGTCACCCGGCCGTGCGGCGGACTGTGCTTGACCGCGTTGTCCACCAGGTTGGCGACGACCTGGTGGATGCGCTCCGGGTCGGCGCAGGCGCTCAGCTCCGGCGGGGAGACGTCCAGTCGCAGATGGACGTCCGTCCGGGTGTGGCCCGCGGAGGCCGGCCCCGGGCGTGCCGAGGCGGCCATGTTGCACTCCTTGAGCGCGCCGGACAGGTAGGGCCACACCTCGAAGCGCCGCGCGCGCAGCGGCACGACGCCGCTGTCCAGCCGGGACAGGTCCAGCAGCGTCTCCACCAGCCGGCCCAGCCGCTCCGTCTGCCTCAGCGCCGTCCGCATCGTCTCCGGGTCCGCGGCGGCGATACCGTCCACGACGTTCTCCAGCACCGCCCGCAGCGCCGCGATGGGGGTGCGCAGCTCGTGCGAGACGTTCGCCACCAGCTCCTTGCGCTGGCGGTCCTGCGCCTCCAGCTCGTCCGCCATGACGTTGATGGTCTCCGCCAGGTCGCCCAGCTCGTCCCGGCGGTTCTCCCGCACCCGGCGGGTGTAGTCGCCGTGCGAGATGGACCGCGCCACGGCGTTCATCTCGTCCAGCGGCGCGGTGAGCGAGTGCGCCACGAACTGGGTGATCAGCAGCGTGGCGATCATCGAGAAGACGGTGATGAAGCGCAGCTCGGTGTCGGTGCGCACCGCGATCATCAGCAGCCCCGTGGTGATCAGCACGGCGATGACGACCAGCGCACCCAGCTTGGTCTTGATGGAAAACGGGCGCAGGCCGCCCCAGGGCTCCTCGGGGCTCCTCCGCTCGGCCGACCGCCCGCCGCTCACGGTGCCGGCGTCTCCAGTGCGTAGCCCACGCCGTGCACGGTGCGGATCCGCTCGGCGCCGATCTTCCGGCGCAGCGCCTTGATGTGGCTGTCGACGGTCCGGGTGCCCGAGGCGTCGGCCCAGTCCCACACCTCGGCCAGCAGCTGCTCGCGGGAGAGCACCGCACGGGGCGTGTTCGCCAGGCAGACCAGCAGGTCGAACTCGGTCGGGGTCAGGTGCACGTCCTCGGCCCGCACCCGCACCCGGCGCTGGGCGTGGTCGATCTCCAGCTCGCCCAACCGCAGGATGCCGGAGCGCGGGGTGGCCGCGGCCAGCGCGGCCCGCTCCACCCGGCGCAGCAGCACGTGCACGCGCGCCGCCAGCTCCCGCATGGAGAACGGCTTGGTCATGTAGTCGTCGGCGCCGACCCCCAGCCCGACCAGCATGTCGGTCTCGTCGTCGCGCGCGGTGAGCATCAGCACGGGTACCGGCCGCTGGGTCTGCACCCGCCGGCAGACCTCCAGCCCGTCGAACCCGGGGAGCATCACGTCGAGGATCAGCAGGTCGGGCTGCCAGGCCTCGGCGGTGTCCACGGCCGACGGGCCGTCGCCCGCGGCCTGCACGAGGAACCCCTCGGCGCGCAGTCGGGCCGCGATGGCGTCGGCGATCGTCGCGTCGTCCTCGACGACCAGTACCCGGCGCTGCGCGCCGGCGGCAGCCGTCGAGCCGTTGTGGGAGGTGTGTGTCTGCTCCATCGCCCGCCCCTGAAGTGTGCTTTCCGGAACCAGTGGGGTGGTTCCTCGTCCGCGCAGGACTGCGCTCGACGCTCCGATGATCCGCGTCAGTGCAGCAGCGTACGGGCAGTGGCCGCGCCTTTGCTATCCAGGGCGGATGCCGAGGTGGACGACGTCCGGAACGCCTCGGGCAACGGGCGTCTCTTCCGTACGCACCTGCGGGAAACCGACATTCCTCAAGGATTCTTCGAAATCCGGGGACGCTGCCGCGGACCACACCGCGAGTACTCCGCCGGGCCTCAACGCCCTTGCACAGCTTGCCAGTCCGGCCGGTGAGTACAGCCCCTCGTTGTCCTCGGTCACGGTCCAGTCGGGACCGTTGTCGATGTCCAGGCACAGCGCGTCGTACGTGTCGGACGTCTCACCCAGCAGCGCGAGGAGGTCGGCCTCCACGAGCCGGGTGCGCGGGTCGGCGAGCGCCTCGCGGGACAGCGCGGACAGGGGGCCTTCGCGGTGCCAGTCGACCACGGCCGGTTCCCGTTCGACCACCGTGATCCGCCCCCAGCGCGAATTCGCAGCCGCATGTGCGAGGGAGAAGCCGACTCCCAGCCCGCCGATCAGCACGTGCGGGCCGGGCCGGTCGTCGAGCGCGTCGAGCGCCGCGTCCACGAGCAGCCGCTCGGAGCGGCCGTCGGAGGTGTCCATCAGGAAGCAGCCGTTCGCGATGATCTGGAGCAGCCCGCCGTGCCGCCGCAGGACGACCTCGCCGTAGGGCCCGTCCCGGCGGTCCAGGACCTCGGGCGCCGCGACCGCGTACGGGCCGTGCGGACCGGGTGTGCCGAGCACCGGCGGCGGGTCGTGCAGCTCGCGCGGGGTGTGCTCGAAGGTGCCGTACCGGGAGGCCATGCCGCCATCCTGGCACTCCGGCGGCGTTCCGGCGGCGGATTTGTTCCGCGCCGGTGGCCGGCGACGGCGGTGCGGAGCGGGCGGCAGGCGGCTCTCCGCATGTCGCCGCGGTGGGCCGCCGTCACCTGTGGCGGGCGCGGAATGCGCTGCCGTACCCGCGCGGCTGAGGAGGGAGAGCGGGGGCGAGGCGGGAAGCGCGGGGCGGGGGAGGCGGCGGGGGGTGCCTGGGCGGGCACCCGCACGATGATCGCTGAGAGCGAACGCCACCTCGGGAACACCGGAGGCCTCCTCGACATTGAGTCGGTACAGCTCAATTTGACTGCCGAAGGGGAGATCATGGCATCGACGTCCGCAACGCTCACCCTGCCCGTGCTGCCGCTCGACGACGAGGTCGTGCTGCCCGGAATGGTGGTTCCGCTGGACCTGAACGACTCCGAGGTGCGCGCCGCGGTGGAGGCCGCCCAGGCAGCCGCGCGTGCCGAACCCGGGAAGCCCAGGGTCCTGCTGGTCCCGCGCATCGACGGGGAGTACGCCGCGACCGGCGTCCTCGGCACCGTCGAGCAGGTCGGCCGGCTCGCCGACGGCGACCCGGGCGCCCTGATCCGGGGCCGCGGCCGGGTCCGCATCGGCGCCGGCACCACGGGCCCGGGCGCGGCGCTGTGGGTCGAGGGGACGACGCTGGACGACACTGCCCCCGAACCGCTGCCCGGGCACGTCGCCGAACTGGTGAAGGAGTACAAGGCGCTCGCCACCGCCTGGCTGCGCAAGCGCGGCGCCTGGCAGGTCGTGGACCGGGTCCAGGCCATCGACGAGGTGTCCGCGCTCGCCGACAACTCCGGGTACTCGCCGTTCCTGACCACCGGGCAGAAGGTGGAACTGCTGGAGACCGCGGACCCGGTCGCCCGGCTGAAGCTCGCCACCCGGCAGCTCCGCGACCACCTCGCCGAACAGGACGTCGCCGAGACCATCGCCAAGGACGTCCAGGAGGGCGTCGACAAGCAGCAGCGCGAGTTCCTGCTCCGCCGCCAGCTGGAGGCCGTCCGAAAGGAGCTGCGCGAGCTCGACGGTGAGCCGGACGGCGGGGAGTCCGACGACTACCGCACCCGGGTGGAGGCCGCCGACCTGCCCGGCAAGGTCCGGGAGGCCGCCCTGAAGGAGGTCGACAAGCTGGAGCGGGCCTCGGACCAGTCCCCGGAGGGCTCCTGGATCCGCACCTGGCTGGACACCGTCCTGGAGATGCCGTGGAACGAGCGGACCGAGGACTCCTACGACATCCGGGGCGCCCGGGCGGTGCTGGACGCCGAGCACACCGGCCTCGACGACGTGAAGGAGCGCATCACCGAGTACCTGGCGGTGCGCAGGCGCCGCGCCGACCGCTCCTCGGACGTCACCGGGGGCGACGGCGACCGGGCGGCCGCGGTCCGGGACGGCGGTGCCGCCGGCGGGCGCAGGGGCGGCGGTGCGGTGCTCGCCCTGGTCGGTCCGCCCGGCGTGGGGAAGACCAGCCTCGGCGAGTCCGTCGCCCACGCCATGGGCCGCTCCTTCGTCCGGGTCGCCCTCGGCGGGGTGCGGGACGAGGCGGAGATCCGCGGCCACCGCCGTACCTACGTCGGCGCGCTGCCCGGCCGCATCGTCCGCGCGATCAGGGAAGCCGGGTCGATGAACCCGGTCGTCCTCCTCGACGAGGTCGACAAGGTCGGCTCCGACTTCCGCGGCGACCCGGCCGCCGCCCTGCTGGAGGTGCTGGACCCGGCGCAGAACCACACCTTCCGCGACCACTACCTGGAGGTCGAACTCGACCTCTCGGACGTCGTCTTCCTGGCCACCGCCAACGTCCTGGAGGCGATCCCCGAGGCCCTGCTCGACCGCATGGACCTGGTCCGCCTGGACGGCTACACCGAGGACGAGAAGATCGTCATCGCGCGCGACCACCTGCTCCCGCGCCAGCTCGAGCAGGCCGGCCTGGACGCGGACGAGGTCACCCTCGACGAGGGTGCGCTGCGCAGGCTGACCGGCGAGTACACCCGTGAGGCGGGCGTGCGCACACTGGAGCGGTCGATCGCCCGGCTGCTGCGCAAGGTGGCGGCCCAGCACGAACTGGGCGAGCGGGAACTGCCGTTCACCATCAGCGCCGAGCACCTGCGGGAGCTGATCGGCCGGCCGCACCACGTGCCCGAGTCCGCCCAGGACCCGGCGGAGCGCCGCACCTCGGTCCCCGGGGTGGCGACCGGCCTGGCGGTCACCGGAGCGGGCGGCGACGTGCTCTACGTGGAGGCCTCGCTCGCCGATCCGGAGACCGGCGCGGCAGGTCTGACCCTGACGGGCCAGCTCGGCGACGTGATGAAGGAGTCGGCGCAGATCGCGCTGAGCTTCCTGCGCTCGCGCGGCGCGGAACTGGAGCTGCCGGTGGCGGATCTGAAGGACCGCGGGGTGCACGTCCACTTCCCCGCGGGTGCCGTGCCGAAGGACGGCCCCAGTGCCGGGATCACGATGACGACCGCCCTGGCCTCCCTGCTGTCCGGCCGTCCGGTCCGCCCGGACGTGGCGATGACCGGTGAGGTCTCGCTGACCGGCAGGGTCCTTCCCATCGGCGGGGTGAAGCAGAAGCTGCTGGCCGCGCACCGCGCCGGGATCACCACGGTCGTCATCCCCAAGCGCAACGAGCCCGACCTGGACGACGTCCCGGCCGAGGTGCTGGACGGGCTCGACGTCCGCACCGTGACCGACGTCCGGCAGGTGCTGGAGCTGGCCCTGGCGCCGGCGACGAACGGTACGGCGCCCGCCGTTCCGGCCGCGGCGCGGTAGGCGGTCACCCCCCGGCGGCAGGCACCGGGCACTCGGCACCTGCCGCCGACGCGCGGCTCGGGCCCGGACCTCGTGAGCGAGGTCCGGGCCCGAGCCGCGCCCGTCCGTGCGGTCGGCGGCTCCGCCGCCGGTCCGGGGCTCAGCCGTCGGCGAGGGCGCGCACCCGGTCCAGGGCGCCGTTGAACCGGTCGTGGTCACCGACGGTGGGCCCGGAGGACGTGTACTGCCACATCGTGTAGTACGACCAGCCGGCCGGCAGCTCGCCCACGGAGGAGGAGTAGCGGGCGATCCACAGGGGGTTGGCGGTGGCGAACCCGCCGTAGTTGCCGGTGCACTGCTTCCACCAGCTGGTGGCCGTGTAGACGACGGCGTCGCGTCCGGTGCGGGACCTGTACTGGTTGAGGAAGGAGCGGATCCAGCTGACCATCCCGCTCTGCGACTTGCCGTAGCAGGCGGCGCCGTACGGGTTCCACTCGATGTCGAGGGCGCCGGGCAGGGTCTTGCCGTCGCCGGACCAGCCGCCGCCGTGGTCGACGAAGTAGTTGGCCTGGGTGGCGCCGCTCGTGGTGTCGGGGGTCGCGAAGTGGTACGAGCCGCGGATCATGCCGACGTTGTACGAGCCGTTGTACTGCTGGGCGAAGTACGTGTTCCGGTAGTACGTGCCCTCGGTGGCCTTGACGTAGGCCCATTTGACGCCGCTGTTCCAGAGGGTCGACCAGGCGACGTTGCCCTGGTGGCCGGAGACGTCGACGCCCTCGGTCCGGGTCGCGTCGCCGGGGACGGGGGTGCCGGACTCCCCGTCGTGGGCCGGGACGCCCATGCCCATGTAGGCGGAGCCGCGGGCGGGGATGCTTTCGGTCTGCGCGGACGCGGGGAGCGCCGGGGAGAGGGCGGCGAGCAGGGCCGCGGCGGTTGCCGCGACCAGGCTGGGACGCAGGGGAACGGATCCGTGCACAGGCATGGGGGGAGCCTCCGGAGGCGTCGGTGGGGGAACGCTGGGGCGGCGTGCGGCGCGGGCGGGCCACGCGAGGTGCGCGTGCATGCGGCGGTAAGCATGTCGTGGCCATGTCATTCACTTGCCCGCTGAACAAGCTACGCACGTAGACCCGCTGCTGGGAAGGGGGCCGGGGGCTGCCGTTGGTCTAGCCCTGCGAAATACTGGCCAAGCTGCGGCGATGAAGTACGTCGGCGGAAACTTTCAGCATCGGGAAACCGGATCGGGTGACGGACGTGCACGAGGGCGACAGCTCCGCGAGCGGTGTGAACGGCGGGGACGGCGGGGACGGCGTGAACGCCGGAGGCGGCGGGGACGGCCGGGACGGAACCGGCCGACGGGGCGGGGCGGCGCCCACCGCCGCCGTGGAGCACGGTTCCCGCGAGTTCCTCTCTCTGGAACGTGAGCTGACGCTGTTCCTGCGACGGGCCCGGGCCAGCCAGGGCGAGATGGCCCGCGAGGTCCACCCCGACCTGGAGTCCGCCGCCTACGGGCTGCTCGTACGACTCGACGAGTGCGGCCGGCAGCGGGCCACCGACCTGGCCGCGTACATCGGCGTCGGCAAGGCCACCATGTCCCGCCAGTTGCGCGCCCTGGAGCACCTGGGCCTGGTGGCCCGCGAGCCCGACCCGGCGGACGGCCGCGCCTGGCTGGTCCACCTCACCGACGAGGGGCGCCGCCGGGTGGGCAGCGTCCGGGAGGCCCGTCGTGCCCGCTACGTCAGCCAGCTTTCGCACTGGAACCGCCGCGAGGTGGCCGAACTGGCCCGACTGCTGGAGCAGTTGAACCGGAGCATGGAGAAGTAGGCCGCACCCCCTCGGCCGGCCGCACCCCCGCCGGTCGCGCGCTGCCGGCCCGGCCTCCGCCGGTCGTGCACCGCCGGCCGCACCCCCGCCGGTCGGGCCCCTGCCCGCCCCGCCTCCGTCGGGCCCCTGCCGGCCCCGCCTCCGTCGGGCCCCTGCCGGCCCCGCCTCCGTCGGGCCCCTGCCCGCCCCGCCTCCGTCGGGCCCCTGCCGGCGGAGCTCCCCGTCGGCCCCGTGGCTCCGCCCGGGTCGGCGCGACGGCGTGGCGCGCCGGCTCAGAGCTCGGCGTACACCACCGTCGCGTCGTCGTGCGTCTTGCTCCGCCCCAGGAACACCCGCTCCAGGTCGGACCGCTCGAGTTCGCGGACCCGCGCCACCAGTGCCCGGGCTCCCTCCTTCCGCAGCAGGGCCAGGCAGTCCGCCCAGTCGCCCGCCTCGAACTTCTCCACCCAGCGTCCCGCGCCGTCCGTCAGCGCCGCCACGGCGCGGACCCGGGAGCGGGGGACGGAGCCGGTCACCGCCCGTTCGGCGACCGACGGGTCGGCCGCGGCGGTGAAGAAGCCGCCCTCCCTGTTCCGGGCCCTCGCGTCGGCGATCTCGTCGGTGGCGAGGAGGGCGCGGGGCAACCGGGCCAGCCGGTCGTCGAGCAACGGGGCGACCGTGCCGTCGGGGGCCTCCAGCAGGAGGACCGAGTCGGAGAGGACCAGGTACTCGACCGCCGTGTCGGACCAGCGGGCCAGCGCGACCGTCGCCTGCGGGGTGCGGGGGTGAGAAAGGTCACAGGTTTCGACGTGCGCTGCGGAGGTACGGGCAATGGCCTGACTCAGGGCCTTCTGCAGCGGTATGTCCGGGCGGGAAACGGCCAGTTCGGCCAGTGCGCCGCCGAGCCTCGCGGTGTACCAGGGCACCGAGTGGACGCACCCCGTCCTGCCCCGCGGCGGTGTCACCCCGTCCAGTACCACCAGGGTCCCGCCCTGCCCGTGGGCCGGGACGCCGACGCTCGCGAAGTCCTCGTTGGGACGGTCGGGGTCGCCGGGCTCGGAGACGAGTTCCGTATGCATCAGGCCAGTCTGCACCAGGTCTTCACAGGCTTCGCCAAAGGCCGGTATCCACCCCGCCTCCCGCGCGCCCGTGCAGGTCGGACGCCTGGTTTGGGCGGGAATGGCCGACCGGCGGGAGGCGTGGCGGCGAATCCTGCCAAAGCCTGTCGCGGACGTCCAACCGGCCTGCCGGACAGGGCCACTGGCCGTGCCGGCGCAACTTGCCCGCCAACTCCTCCCCAGGGTTCACTCCTTCGGGTGGCGGGTCAGGTGATGTGAGACCACCGCCCACCGGCACTGGGAGGGTCGGGAACCGTACCGGAGGTACGTGCCGCCTGTTGACGGGGCGTCATCCGGGCCCATGGGTACACGAGTCAGGAATGCGAGCACCGGTGCAGAAGAAGCGGCCTCGGCGCACAGGCAGGCAGTCGGCCCCCGAGGGAGGCCCGGAGCGTCCTCCCGTCGGAAGGGGCCGACCGACCCACGTACGCAATCGGCTGATCGTGGCGGTGGCCGTGGTGGCCGCCGCCGTCGCCGGGGCGGGGGCGCCGTCGGTGCTCGCCGCCTCCGGCCGGTTGAAGGACTCGCAGGATCTGGTGACGCTGGCCGAGCAGACCCAGCAGGCGCTCGTCCTGGCCCACGCGCTCGCCGACGAACGCGACGACGTGACTTCGTACGTCGCCGCCGGCCGGCCCAAGTCGAAGGCGCCGGACGAGCAGCGCAGCGCCCGGGTCGACCGGCAGGTCGAGGAACTGCGCGCGGACCCCGACACCCCGGACTCACTGCGCGCGGAACTCGACGGCATCGCCACCGTCCGGCGAGCGGCGCTCACCGGCAGGAGCAGCGCTCTCGACGCGCATCGGACGTACTCCGCCACCATCGCCGAACTGCACCGGCTCGCCGAGCAGCTCGCCGACCGGATGCCGCCTCGGGCCGGAGCCGGGGCCCACGCACAGGCCGAACTGGACTCCGCCGTCCAGCAGGCGGCCGCCGCGCGCGGACTGCTGGTCGCCGCACTGAACGTGCCCACCCGGACCCGGACCGTCTACGACCCCGTCACCGGCCTGTCGGACACCGTCACCGACTCCTCGGACGCGGACGCCAAGAAGCGGGACGCGCTCACCGCCGCCGCCCAGCAGGCCCGGCTGCGCTCCGACGCCGACCTGGCCGGCTTCCGGGAGACCGCGCCGAAGCAGAGCACGACGGCCTACGACTCCACCGTCACCGGACCCGAGGTGGACACCGCCGACCGGTACCTGGCCTCGCTCACCGACCGGCCCACCCTGGACGACGGCGAACTCGACACCAGCGCCAAGAAGGTCGACGCCGCGCTCACCGCCCGGCTGGACCTGATGCGCGGCGCCGAGTCCGCGCTCTACGACCACCGGGTCAAGGACCTGGAGCGGCTGCGGGACGACGACGTCACCGCCCTGGAGATCCGCATCGCCGCACTCGGCGCGCTGGTGCTGCTCACCGTGGGCATCGCCACCGCCATGGCCCGCAGCCTCACCCGCCCGCTCGCCGCGCTGCGCCTGGGCTCGGGCCGGCTCGCCCAAGCCGCGGAACCGGCGACCGAGGAACCGGTGCGCTTCACCGGACGCAACGACGAGTTCGCCGAGGTGGTCCGTTCCGTCAACACCCTGCACGCGACCGCCGTGGCCCTCGGGGAACGCGTCGGCACCCTGGAGGCCGACCGGCGGCACCTGGTCGGCGAACGGCAGAAGACGGCCGACGCCCGCGAGGAACTGCGTGCCGAACTCGCCGACTCCGCAGCGCAGTTGGAACGGCTGCGCGCCACCATCGGCTCCACCTTCGTCAACCTGGCCCTGCGCACCCTGGGACTGGTCGAGCGGCAGCTCGCCGTGATCGAGGGGCTGGAGGAGCGCGAGCACGACCCCGACCGCCTGGCCACCCTGTTCAAGCTGGACCATTTCGCCACCGTCATGCGCCGCCACAGCGAGAACCTCCTGGTCCTCGCCGGGACGGAGCACGTCCAGCAGCACCCGGGCCCGGTGCCGCTGGTCGACGTGGTCCGGGCAGCGGTCAGCGAGATCGAGCGCTACGAGCGGGTCCGCATCGCCGCGCTGCCTCCGCACGCGCACGTGGCCGGGTTCGCCGCGGACGACCTCTCCCATCTGCTGGCCGAGCTGATGGAGAACGCCACCGCCTTCTCGCCGCCCGACCTGCCCGTCGAGGTCTCCGGCTGGCTGCTGGAGAACGGCGAGGTGATGCTCTCCGTGCAGGACGAGGGCATCGGGCTGCCCGAGGAGCGTCTGGGGCGGCTCAACGCCCGTCTCGCCGACTTCGACCCGGAAGTACCGTACGACCAGGAGGGCGGCGAGGGCCTCGGGCTCGGCCTGTACGTCGTCGCCCGCCTCGCCCACCGGCTCGGTGTACGGGTGCGGTTGCGCGAGCAGAAGCAGGGCGGCCTCGCCGCCGTAGTCGTGCTGCCGACCGTGCTGCTGGCCGGCACCGCCGCCCCGCCGAGCACGGCGCACGCCGACGGCACCACCGGCGCCTTCTCCCTGCCCGGCGCCGACGCGGAGGCCAACTCCAACGTCCTGCACGGCCGGACGGCCGACGGAGACCCGCTGGTCGCGCTCGCCGAGCGGACCGTGCGGGAGCAGGGGGCGCAGACCCCGACCGGCGCCGCACCGGAGGCGGAAGGCGCGCAGCCACCGGAGCCGGCGACCCCGGCCCACCCCGCCGACCCGGCGGCCCACGCGGCTCACCCGGCCGATGCCGCCGATGACGCGGCCGCCCGGACCCGGGACGAGGGGGACTCCTCTCGCACGGCCCACGCGGCGTCCGACGCCGGGCACGGGCCAGCACGGCCCGACGACGGCGCCTCCGATCCGGCCGGCGCGGCTGATGCCGCCGGGTCGGCTGCGGCTCCCGGCGAGTTCGACGCGCCGGACGCCCTCCGGAGGCCCACCGCCCCCGGGGCGCCGGAGGCGCCCCGGGACCCCGCCGCGACCGAAGCGGCCGCGAGACCCGCGGGCCCGGACGCGACCGGATCCCCGGCGACCTCCGCCGCGCCCGCCGCGTCCGGTGTCCCCGCGGGCGACGGACATCCGGAGAGCCCGGCCGAGACGACCATGGAACTGCTGATCCCGGCTCCGCGCACCCGGCACCCGGATCGGCAGGACGCGGAGGCGGAGCGGACCGCCGATCCCCGGCAGCCGGCTCCACGCGCCGAGGGCGCATGGTCGCCGCCCGCCGAAACGGCGCCGCCCACCGACCCCGCGGTCCCGCCCGCCGAAACGGCGCCGTCCGCCGACCCGGCGGTCCCGCCCGCCGACCCCGCCACCCGGGGCGAGCACCCGGCGCACAGCGACGACGGGTCTCCCGCACACACCCGCGGCGAGGACCCGGCGCGGACCGGAGGACAGCACACCGCGCACCACCGTCCCGCCTCCGAACGGGACACCGAACCGGCCCCTCCGGGCGGCCCCGCGCCAGGTGCGGGGGGCACCGGCGCGGAGCCCGAGGAGCGGCTCACCGACAAGGGGCTGCCCAAGCGCACCCCGAAGATCACCGCACCCGCCGAGGCACCCCGCCGGCGGAGCGGCTCGGTCGACGCCGACGCCCTGCGCCGCCGCCTCGGCGGGTTCCGCAGCGGCGCCCAGGCCGGCTACCGAGCCGCGGAGGCGGAGATCGCCGAGCAGACCGGCCGGAACAGGGCGCCCGCGGCCGACCCCGCCACGCGCCCCGCACATGTAGATCAACCCACGGGGGGCACCGTCGAGGAGGCAAGCAGTTGACCGCGCCCAGTACCTTCGGACTGAGCAATGAGGCCCGCAACCTGCACTGGCTGCTGACCAATCTCGTCGAGGAGGTGCCGGGCATCCAGTCCGTCGCGGTGGTCTCCTCCGACGGCCTGCTGCTCCTCTCCTCCGACCCGGGGCAGCACGTCCGGTCCCGGCAGGCCGAGCAGACCCGCGAGGCGCGGACGGCGGGCCCCCGCGGCTCCTCCGCCGACCTCGCCACCGTCGTCTCCGGCATCGGCAGCCTCACCGTCGGCGCCGCCAGGCTCATGCAGTTCGGCGGGGTGAAGCACACCATGGTGGCGATGGAGGAGGGCAGCCTCTTCGTGATGTCGATCAGCGACGGCTCGCTGCTCGGCGTGCACGGCTCCGCCGACTGCGACATGAGCGTGGTGTCGTACCACATGGCCCTGTTCGTCGGCCGCGCCGGCCACGTCCTCACCCCCGAACTGCGCAGCGAGCTCCGCCAGTCCGTGGAGTCCTCGGGGCCCGAGTCGCCGGAGAGCCTGCGATGAGCGGCGACGGTGCGCCGAAGAAGCTCCCGGTGCGCGGCGGCGGCCGCAAACCGGCCCGGGTCCGCCCCTACTCGCTCACCGGCGGGCGCACCCGCTTCGGGCACGTGCTCCTCGTCGAGACCTACGTGGCGGCGCTGGAGTCCCCTCCGGAGCAGAGGGAGTTGACCGGGGGGGCCGCCCACGCGCTGGAGGGCGGGGGCGGTACGCTCGCCACCCGCGTGATGCCGGAGATGCGGGCCATCGTCGAACTGTGCCGCCGTATGCGGACGGTGGCCGAGATCGCCGCGCTGCTGAAGATGCCGCTCGGCGTGGTCCGCGTGCTGCTGAGCGACCTCGCGGACCAGGGAAAGATCCGTGTGTACGGAACGGGTACCGGCCATGGTACGGGCCGGCCGAACCGCGCTCTGCTGGAAAGGGTGCTGAGTGGACTCCGCCGTCTCTGACGCCGCACCGGGCGTCTCCCCCCTCGCCGCCGACCCGGCCGTCGGGCCGGATCCCGAACGCGGGCAGACGGACCCCGCCCGCGCCCCCATCGCCACGAAGATCGTCGTGGCGGGCGGGTTCGGCGTCGGGAAGACCACGCTGGTCACCTCCGTCTCGGAGATCACGCCCCTGCAGACCGAGGCGCTGATGACCGAGGCGAGCGAGGACACCGACGACCTCACCGCCACTCCGGGCAAGCTGACCACCACCGTGGCCATGGACTTCGGCCGCATCACCCTCGACGACGACCTGGTGCTCTACCTGTTCGGTACGCCGGGGCAGCAGCGGTTCTGGTTCATGTGGGACGACCTGGTGCGCGGCGCGATCGGGGCGGTCGTCATGGCCGACACCCGGCGCCTGAAGGACTGCTTCCCGGCGCTGGACTACTTCGAGAGCTGCGGCCTGCCGTACGTGGTGGCGGTCAACCACTTCGACGGCAGCGAACTCTTCGAGGCCGCGGACGTCCGCGAGGCCCTGACGATCCCCGCGCACATACCCGTCATGATCATGGACGCGCGGCTGCGGGCCCCCGTGGTCGAGACCCTGCTCTCCCTCGTCGGCCACGCCCTGGACGAGACCCCCGAATAGGCGGCGCCGTGCCGCCCCCGCCGCAGCGCACTCCCCAGTCCTCAGCCCTGAGTCCCCAGCACCCGTAGCTCCCCGTAGGAGACACCACCCGCATGCGGAAGATACTCGTCATAGGGGCCGGCCAGTCCGGCCTCCAGCTCGCGCTCGGCCTCCAGTCGCACGGGTACGAGGTCACCCTGATGTCCAACCGGACCGCGGACGAGATCCGCTCCGGCCGGGTCATGTCCACCCAGTGCATGTTCCACACGGCGCTGCAGCACGAGCGCGATCTCCAGCTCAACTTCTGGGAGTCCCAGGCCCCGAGGATCGAGGGGCTCGGCGTCTCGGTGGCGGCACCCGGCTCCTGGGCCGAGGGCCCGGCGGCCCGCGCCATCGACTGGATGGGCCGGCTGGACGGGTACGCCCAGTCGGTCGACCAGCGGGTCAAGATGGCCGGCTGGATGGAGGCCTTCGCCCAGCGCGGCGGCCAACTCGTCATCCACGGCGCCGCCGTCTCCGACCTGGACTACTTCTCCCGCGCCTACGACCTCGTCCTCGTCTCGGCCGGCAAGGGCGAACTGGTGTCCATGTTCGAGCGGGACGCCGCGCGCTCCCCGTACCGCGAGCCGCAGCGCGCGCTGGCCGTGGCCTACGTGCACGGGCTCGGCCCGCGCCCCGAGCACCCCGACCGGTACGCCGTCCGCTGCAACCTGGTCCCGGGCGTCGGCGAGCTGTTCGTCATGCCGACGCTGACCCTCTCCGGCCCGGCCGACATACTGTTCTGGGAGGGGGTGCCGGGCGGCCCGCTGGACGTCTTCAGGGGTGTCAAGGACCCCGCAGAGCACCTGTCCCTGACCCTGGAGCTCATGGAGCGGTACACGCCCTGGGAGTACGCGCGGGCCACCAAGGTGGAGCTGACCGACGCGGGCGCCACGCTGAGCGGCCGCTACGCGCCCACCGTGCGCAACCCGATCGGCCGGCTTCCCGGCGGGGGCGCGGTCCTCGGCGTCGCCGACGTGGTCGTCGCCAACGACCCGATCACCGGTCAGGGCTCCAACTCGGCGTCCAAGTGCGCCGCCGCCTACCTCGACGCCGTCCTCGAACACGGGGACAAGGAGTTCGACGAGGACTGGATGCGGCAGACCTTCGACCGGTACTGGCAGACCGCGCAGCACGTCACCAAGTGGACCAACGCCATGCTGGCGCCCCCGCCCGAGCACATCCTCGACCTCATCGGCGCCGCCGGCCAGATGCAGCCGGTCGCCGACCGGTTCGCCAACGCCTTCAACGACCCGGCCGACTTCGAGAACTTCTTCTACGACCCGGAGAAGACCGGCGCCTACCTGGCCTCGGCCGCCGGCGCCTGACCGGGCCCTGACCGGGCCCCGACCCCGGCTCTGACTGTCGCCCTCCGCCGTTGTCGGCCGGCGTCGACTGCCCTCGGACGGCCCGCAGACGGCCCCGGATGTACGGGGCCGTCCGTGTCCGCCGGCGCTCGGTCCCCCCGATGCGAACTACGGGTGGGAGGGTCCCGGAGGGTTCTCCGGCAGGCCGGGGAGCGGCGGCGCCTCGTAGCGGCTGAGGGGGGTCTGCCGGGGGTCGGGGCGTACCGCGCCCAGGATCGGGTGCGAGGCGATCGGGGAGACCTCGATCCGCTCGCCGGTCCGGGGTGCCTGGATCACTGTGCCGTCGCCCAGGTACAGGGCGACGTGGGTGGCCTCGGGGTAGTAGACGACGAGGTCGCCGGGCCTGAGCTCGCCCAACGGCACCCGCCTCAGACGCGCCCACTGCTCCTGGCTGGTGCGCGGGATCGGGGCGCCCGCGTACTGCCAGGCCCGCGAGGTCAGGCCGGAGCAGTCGTACGCATCGGGACCCTCGGCACCCCATTCGTACGGTTTGCCGAGCTGCCGTACGGCGTAGCGGACGGCCCGGTCGCCCTGTGCGGACGGCGGGCGGCCTTCGTCGAGCGCGCCGGAGGCCATGAAGGTCCGCTGGGCCGTGTCGATGCCGGCCTGTTCCCGTGCGGCGACCGCGGTCAGCTGCTCGGGGCTCAGGGAGGCGAGCAGCGACTCGACCTCGTGCAGCCGGTCGCGGACGTCGTCGCGCTGCTCCTTGCGCCGTGCGGTGAGGGTGAGCTGGTCGTCCAGGGCCTTCCGGGCGCGCCGGGCGAGCGCGTCGCTGCGGCGCTCGGTGCCCTGGAGCCGCTGCACGGCCTCGGCCCGCTTCCGGGCGAGCCGGCCGATCACATGGCCCTGGTCGAGGGCCTGCTGCGGATCGCGGGCGAGCAGCAGGCGCAGGTAGCGGGACAGTTCCGTGCTGGCCTGGTACTGCTGCCGGGCGAGCCGTCCGGCGGCGCCCCGGGTGTCCTGGAGGGACAGCCGGGTGCGGGCGAGCGCGCTGTCCAGCCGTTCGGTCTCGGCGCGGCGTCGGGAGAGCTGCTCCTCGGTGGCGTTGTAGGCCTCGCTGGCCTGCTCCGCCTGCCGGTAGAGCCGCTGGAGTTCGGTCAGCAGTTCACCGGCCGAGCGCTGCCCGGCGGGAGGGTTCGCCTCCGGCGCGCTCGCCGGGTCCGGCCCGGCCGACGGCCCCGGTGCCCCGAACGGCCCCGAGGGCCCCGAGGGCCCCGAGGGCCCCGAGGGCCCCGAGGGCCCCGAGGGCCCCGAGGGCCCCGAGGGTCCTGACGGGGCGGGTGGCTCGGGGGCGGCCCCGGCGGGGCCGGGGGCCAGGGCGAGCTGCGCCGCCACCATCGCCGTACAGACCAGCCGCAGCACCCTTCCCGACATGCCATCACCTCCGGTGCGCAGCAGCCCCTCTGCTCCGCACCGCGAGCCTGGGGCGGGGTGCGCCGGGTCCGCGCGCCGAACTGCGCGGAACGGCGCAACCGCGTCACCCGTCGGCGTCCTTCCCGCCGCCGCCCGGCGTGGCGTCCGGTCCGTCCGGGCCGCCGTCGTGCGGGCCGGCCGCGGTTCCGTCGTGCGGCCCGGTCGGGGGTGCGGGGTGCGGCAGGTCGTCCGCGGGCTGGGGGCGCGGGCCGGTGACGGGCTTCGACCAGGGCCACCGCAGCCGGCCGCCGTACGGGTCGCCCGCGGGGTCGAAGACGTACTTCCAGCCCCGCGGCAGGCCCAGCCGCTTGCTGTGTCCCCGCGGCTCCCTCCGGTACACCAGCACGGTGGGCGGGCCGCCGGACGGTTCCGGCACCGGGATGCGGTAGGTCTTGGGCGGCTGCCCGGTCGGCCCGAGCAGCACCGGCAGTACCCGGCCGTCCATGGGCCCGCCCTCGAAGGGGGTGTCTTCGCTCTTCACCCCACCAGTGTCAGCCATCCCCCGCGAGGGTCGAGAGCACGGTCGCGGTCTGGGCGTCGCGGGCCGCCGTGACGGTGAGCACGGCCACGAACTGCTCCACCAGCCAGTCCCGCAGCTCGTCGGCGGGCGGCTCCTTGCCCTCGTCGAGCCAGATCAGCGAGGCCGCCTCCACCGCGGTGATCCACATCCGCACGGTCATCCGCAGCCGGGGGCCGGGGTCGCCGACCTCCAGGTGGCTGAGGATGCGCTCCGCGGCGGCCCGGCGGACCCCGTCCACGATGGCGCCGGTGCGGGAGGTCTCCACCACGCTGCCGCCCTGCAGCAGTGCGCTGAAACCGGCGTCGTGCTGGTCGACGAAGGCGAGGTAGCGGTCCAGGGCGCGGGCGAGGCGGGGCAGCGGCGGGCCGTGGTGCGGCTCGTCGAAGCACTGCCGCAGCTCGTCCGCGGCCGACCGGAGCGCCGCCTCGTACAACTGCTGCTTGCCGCCGGAGAAGTACCGGTACACCAGCGGACGGGACACCCCGGCCGCCTCCGCCACGTCGTCCAGCGACACCTCCTCCGGCGCCCGGTGCGCGAACAGCGACAGTGCGGCCTGCAGCAGCTGGCTGCGCCGCTCCT
The DNA here is from genome assembly GCF_047200655.1 of Streptomyces sp. MS06. Classification (NCBI taxonomy): domain Bacteria; kingdom Bacillati; phylum Actinomycetota; class Actinomycetes; order Kitasatosporales; family Streptomycetaceae; genus Streptomyces; species Streptomyces sp. MS06. Next base: position 25,262 of record NZ_JBJZOJ010000016.1, on the reverse strand, counting down.
CGACGCTGAGGCGGCGGTAGGCGGGGGTGGCGGCGGAGGGGGTCATGGGTGGCAGGCTAACCGGTACGGGCCCGCGGCGCCCGGGCCGGCCGCTCCCGCCGCCCGCTGGGGGGACCTCCTCAGGCCAGCAGGCCCGAGGACCTCCACAGCCGCCGTCCGACGCCCCGCAGCACACCGATGTCGTCGAGGAAGTCGGTGAGCCGCCCGGCGCCGTTCTGCATCACCTCGCGGCGGTGCCCGCTGGCCTTCACCTGCGCCATGGCCTCCTGCTTGTCCAGACCCACGTTGGCGTAGACGTCCGGGTTGACGAAGGCGACGGAGAAGACGCGGGCGAACTCACCGGAGGTGACCCGGGTGAACTCCTGGGACCACTTGGGGGCGGTCACCATCTGCCGGCGCAGCTCCTCGCGGGCGTAGCGCACGTGCCGGGCCTCCTCCACCACGTGGATGCGCGTCACGCCGCGGATCAGCGGCTGCACCCGCTCGTCGGGGAAGGTCAGGCGCTGCATCCAGTCGAGGACCTCCTCGCCCAGCAGGGTGGCGGTGAAGGAGCCGGGGGTGGTGGAGATCGTCTTGAACAGGCGGCCCAGGTTCTGGTGCGCCCTGCCGACGGGGTACCAGGGCGTGCCGCCCCGGGAGATCACCCGCGCGAACATCTTCGAGTGCCGGCACTCGTCCTCGATCTCGGTGAGCGCGTAGCGCACGTGCGCGCTCGTCGCCGCCTTGTCGTAGACGTGGCGGACCAGCAGCTGCATCAGGATGAGCTCGAACCAGATGCCGAGCGAGGCGAGCGCGGCGGCCTCGTGCCGGGAGAGCAGGATGCGCTGCTCCTCGCTCATCCGCCGCCACATCGGTGTGTCGTACAGGGACACCAGCTCCGGCGGCCAGAACCACTTGCCCTCCTCGAAGGGCGCGTCCCAGTCCAGTTCCCTGTCCGGGTCGAAGGAGTGCTTGGCGGAGGAGGCGAGCAGCCGCTCGGCCACCTGCTCCCGGTCCTTGAGCAGACCGAGCGCGTCGCGCAGCCCGTCCAGCGCGTCGGCTTCCGTCAGGGTCGTCATGGCTGATCCACCTCGTCGTACGGGGGCGTGGCGGGACACGGCCCGCGGGACAGGGCGGGTGTCCCCGCCGCTCGCTCTTATGAGACTGCTTGTCAGCAAGCACGTCAATCCCTCCCGCGGGACTTGTTGACCCGGCGTCTACCGCGTGTGAGCCTGCGGGCATGCCGACCTACGACCTGTACGCCCGCGATCCGGGAGACCCCCACTGGCAGGTGCCCGCCACCGGCGAGGCCCGCTTCAGCTGGGAGTACGACGACGGCCGCGACCGCCTGCTGGCCCTGTACCAGAAGGGCAAGGACAAGCAGTGGGACGGGCAGCGGCGCATCGACTGGGAACTGGAGGTCGATCCGCAGGACCCGCTCGGCACCCCGGACGAGGCGATGTCGCTGTACGGCACGCCGCACTGGGCGAAGATGACCGAACGCGACCGGGGCGAGCTGCGGAAGCACTACGCCTCCTGGCAGTTCAGCCAGTTCCTGCACGGCGAGCAGGGCGCGATGATCTGCGCGGCGCGGATCGTGGAGTCGGTGCCGGACCTGGACGCCAAGTTCTACTCGGCCACCCAGACGATGGACGAGGCCCGGCACGCCGAGATCTACGGCCGCTTCCTGAACGAGAAGATCGGCCTGCTCTACCCGATCAACGACAACCTCCAGTCCCTGCTCGGCGACACCCTGCGCGACAGCCGCTGGGACATGCCGTACCTGGGCATGCAGGTGCTGATCGAGGGGCTGGCGCTGGCCGCGTTCGGGATGATCCGGGACACCACGGACAAGCCGCTGCCGAAGCAGATCCTGGCCTACGTCATGCAGGACGAGGCCCGCCACGTCGCCTTCGGGCGCATGGCCCTGCGCGACTACTACCGGCAGCTCAGCGACGCCGAACTGCGCGAGCGCGAGGAGTTCGTCATCGAGGGCTGCTACCTCATGCGCGACCGCCTGCGCGGAGTGGAGGTGCTGGAGAACTTCGGCATCCCGAAGGCGGAGGCCGAGGCGCTCAGCGAGCAGTCCGAGTTCCTCGCCCTGTTCCGGCGGCTGCTGTTCTCCCGCATCGTGCCCTGCGTGAAGGACATCGGCCTGTGGGGCAAGCGGCTCCAGCAGGCCTACGTCGACATGGGCGTCCTCGAACTGGGCGACTCCAACCTCGACCTGCTGATGGCGCAGGACGAGGAGATCGCCGAGAAGCTGGACGCCGAGCGGTTCGCGGCGGAGGAGCAGGAGCGGGTCGCGGAGGTCGAGCAGGCGATTGCCGAGGGCCGGCTCCCGGACGCCTGATCACCCTCCCCGCGAGCGGGGGCCGAACGGCGCGGACAGGCTTCGCCGGGAGCCCGCCGGGAGCCCGCCGGGAGCCCGCCGGGAGCCCGCCGGGAGCCCGCCGGGCGTTCGCCGGGGCCGAGGGCGGGGCGCCGTCGCGCGGCGGCACCCCGGCTCGCCCGGCACGCCCGGCACGACTGCACAGCCGGTGCGGCGGCATGGCGGCAGCGCGGTGCCTCACACCGCGCTGCCGAGCCCCTCCCGGCCCTCGGCGGCGACCGGTTCCGCCGCGGCCGCCGGGAAGGGGCTGCGCAGGGTGAACGCGTACGGCGTCGGTCCGTGGCCGCGCAGGTGCAGCAACCGCTCCTCGGCCTCCGCCACGCTCGGCCGGTGTCCCGCAGGCACCCACCACAGGGCCGTCGCCGCCTCCGCCAGCCGCTCGAACCACTCCCGGCGCCGGGCCAGCATCTCCCGGTGGCGGCCCCGGTACATGTACGCCGTCAGGGCGTCCGCGTCCCGCCACACCGACATGTTGACGATCAGCCAGTCGTCGCCGAGGACCGGCACGTCCGTGGCGTATCCGCTCTCGCCCTGCAGCCGCCACACGAAGCCCTCGGCGGCGTCCGCGTCGGCGTTCACCGGGTCGAGCGCGTCGACGAAGTCCTTCAACTGCGGGGAGTCCAGCGGTGCCTTGAGGCGGGCGATGTTCACCTGGGCGAGATCCCAGCGGGCGTCGTCGGTCATCCGGCGACGGTATGCCGGTGCGGAGCAGGGCGGTAGCCCCCGTCTCACGACCTGAGCACCGCCTCCATCACGGCCCGCGCGACGGGCGCCGCGTCCCCGCCGCCGCTGATGTCCCCGCGGTCGTCGTCCGCGTCCTCCACCACCACCGCCACCGCGACCCGGGGCACCGCGTCCCGTTCGCCCTGCGCCCAGGAGACGAACCAGGCGTACGGGGTTCCGGAGTTGCCGACGCCGTGCTGCGCGGTGCCGGTCTTCCCGCCGACGACCGCACCCGGGATGGCGGCGTTGGTGCCGGTCCCCTCCCGCACCACGTCCGTCATCAGCTCCCGCATGCGCCTCGCGGTCATCGGGTTCATCGCCTGCCGGGCCGGGCGGGGGCCGGCCGCCGACACGGTCGTCCCGCCGGCCCGGGTCGTCCGCTCCACCAGGTACGGCGTCCGCACCCGCCCGCCGTCGGCGACCGCCGCCGCGACCATCGCCATCTGCAGCGGTGTGGCCCGGGTGTTGTACTGGCCGATCGACGACAGCGCCAGCTGCGCCTTGTCCGAGGTGGTGTCGAAGGTGCTCGGAGCGACCGGGAACGGCACCCGCGGGCTCCGTCCGTCGAAGCCGAAGGCACGGGCCGCGGCGACCATCCGGTCCACGCCCACCCGCACGCCGAGCCGCGCGAACACCGTGTTGCAGGACCATTCGAACGCCGCGCGCAGCGAGGCGTCCGCGCAGCCGGCGCCCTCGTTGGTGAGGAAGGTCGTGGTGCCGGGCAGCCGGTACGGGTCGGGGGAGTCCGTCGGCGCGTCGAGGTCGCTCACCACGCCCGCCTCCAGCGCCGCCGCCGCGGTGACCACCTTGAAGGTGGAGCCGGGCGGGTACGTCTGCCGGACGGCCCGGTTGAGCATCGGCCGGTCCGGGTCACCGTTCAGCCGGGCCCAGGCGCGGGCCGCCGCCGGCCCGTTCCCGGACAGCAGCGCCGGATCGTAGGAGGGGGCCGACACCAGGGCCAGGATGCGGCCGGTGGCCGGCTCGACCGCCGCCACCGCGCCCTTGCGCCCGTACAGCCCCGCGTAGGCGGCCCGCTGCGCGGCCCGGTTCAGCGTGGTGGCGACGTCGCCGCCCGGAGCGCGGGCCCCGGTGAGGCCGTCCAGCAGCGGCAGCGGGGACAGCAGGGGGTCGGTGCCGGCCAGCACGCCGTCCTCGGTGTGCTCCAGCAGCGTGGTGCCGTACGCCTGCGAGGAGAAGCCGGTGACGGGCGCGTACATCGGGCCGTCGGCGTAGGTCCGCTCGTAGCGGAGCTGTTCGCGGGTGTCCTTCGCGCCGGTCACCGGGCGCCCGCCGACCAGGATGTCCCCGCGGGGTCGGGCGTAGCGGGCGATGGACGCGCGGCGGTTGGCGGGGTTGTCGTCGTAGGTGTCCGACTGCACGAGCTGCACGCGGGTGGCGTTGGCCAGCAGCGCCACCAGCAGCAGGACGCAGAACGCGGCGGCGCGGCGGACGGCCGGCGTGCCGCCGGGCCGGGTGTGGTCGAGGTCCCGGGGGAGGTTCAAGGCGTCGCCTCTCCGTCGTACCGCCGGCGCGCGGAGTCGCTGACCCTGATCAGCAGGGCGACGATCGCCCAGTTGGTGACGACCGACGAGCCGCCCTGCGCCAGGAACGGCATCGCCATGCCGGTCAGCGGGATCAGGCCGGTCACCCCGCCGGCGATCACGAAGACCTGCAGCGCGACGATCGAGGCCAGCCCGACGGCGAGCAGGCGGCCGAACGGCTCGCGCAGGGTGAGCCCGGCCCGGAAGCCGCGCTCCACCAGCAGCGCGTACAGCAGGAAGATCGCCGACAGGCCGGCCAGGCCCAGTTCCTCGCCCGCCGTGGCGAGGATGAAGTCGGACTTCGCGGCGAAGCCGATCAGGACGGAGTGGCCTTCTCCCAGTCCGGTGCCGGTCACCCCGCCGGCCGCGAACGCGAACAGCGACTGGGCGAGCTGGTTGGGTCCCCGTCCGGCCTCGATGGACGCGAACGGGGCCAGCCAGTCCTGCACACGGGCGTGGACGTGCGGTTCGAGGTGGCCGACGGCGAAGGCGCCGAGCGCGGCGAGCAGCAGGCCGACCGCGATCCAGCCGGTGCGGCCGGTGGCCACGTACAGCAGTACGACGAACAGGCCGAAGAACAGCAGGGAGGTGCCGAGGTCGCGTTCGAGGACCAGCACGCCCACGCTGACCAGCCAGACGGTGAGGATCGGGCCGAGGACCCGCCCGGTCGGCAGCCGGAGCCGGCGCAGCCGCCACACCTGGCGGCCGGCGTACGCGAGCGCTCCCCGGTTGGCGGCCAGATAGGCGGCGAAGAACACCGCGAGCAGCACCTTCGCGAACTCGCCCGGCTGGATGGAGAACCCGGCGATCCGGATCCAGATCCGTGCGCCGTTCACCGCGGGGAACAGGATCGGCAGCATGAGCAGGGCGAGGGCGGCGACGACGCAGACGTAGCTGTAGCGCTGCAGGACGCGGTGGTCGCGCAGCACCGCGACGACGGCGGTGAACAGGGCGACGCCGAGCGCCGACCACACGAGTTGGGCGGGGGCGGCCCGGTCGTTCGGGGTCTCCAGGTCCAGCCGGTGGATCAGCACCAGGCCCAGCCCGTTGAGCAGGACGCCGATCGGCAGGAGAAGCGGGTCGGCGCAGGGTGCGCGCAGCCGCACCGCGAGATGGGCGAGAAGCGCCAGTGCGCCGAGCCCGGCGCCGTAACCGACGGCGCCGGGCGGCAGGGACCCGGTGCGGGCCAGTCCGACCTCGCAGTAGCCGTACACCGACAGCAGCACGGCGACGACGGTGAGGGAGAGCTCGACGCCGCGGCGCCGGGGGAGGGGCACCGCAGGGGTGGGGGCGTGAACCGCCGCCGGGGGTGTTCCGGTTCCGGCCTTCGTCATGTCCGGAACCTACCCAAATGAGGCGAGTTGCTCGCCGGATCGGGGGCGCGTGTCAGCACCAGCGCGGCGCGGGGCCGATGTTGTCGATGTAGCGGGCCGCACCCCACGCCCAGGTGCCGTCGGTGAGCAGGTACCACAGGGGGTTGCCCTGGATGTTCTGGCCGGCGGTCTTGCAGAAGATCGAGACGACGTCGCCGCGGTGGGCGGTGCGGATGACCTGGCCGCCGCGGTTGGGTGCACTGCGCAGCAGCAGTGTCGACGCCGTGACCACACCCTTGTAAGGGCCGGTCTGCTCGTGTTCGTGGGAGCCGTGATGGCTCCAGGTCTCGTGTGCGCCGTCGTCGTGGCGGGCGGCGCCGGGGTCGTCCCCCCGGTCGCCGGAGGCGGCCGCGGGGGTGACGGCGGCGGCGGTGGCGAGGGCGCCGGCGGCCCCCGCTATGGCGAGGCGGGTCAGAGAGGAACGCAGGGACATGCGGAGTACCTCCGGATGGGGCGTAACTGACTAAACGCCACATTAGGAGTGCGCTCCGGGGTGTGCGCGTCGCACTGGGCCATCGGGGCGGGAAGGGGCGGGGGCGGTACGGCGTGGGGTGGTACGGCGTGGGGTGGTACGGCGTGGGGTGGTACGGCGTGGGGCGGCACGCGCGGACGCGCTCGCGCCGGGCGGCGCGCGGCCCCGTCGGCTGCGCGGGGCGGGTGCGTGCGTCAGGGCGCCGCCGGGGGGCCGGCCGGCGGGGAGGCCGGGGAAGGCGGGGCGGGTGCGGTGGACGGGGCCGGGGGAGTCGCCGGCAGCGTCAGCGTCGCCACCGCGCCGCCGTCGGGGGCGTTGCCGAACGCCAGTCGCGCCCCCAGGACCTCCGCCTGGCCCAGTGCGATGGTCAGGCCCAGTCCGTGCCCCTGGGATCCGCTCTCGCTGCGGAACCGCTGCGGGCCGTGCGCCACGAGGTACGGCGGATAGCCGTCCCCGTGGTCCCGCACGGCGACCACCGGTCCGTCCACCCGCAGCACCACCGGCGCCCGCCCGTGCCCGTGCGCGTTGGCGACGAGGTTGCCCAGGACCCGCTCCAGCCGCCGCCGGTCGGTCTCCACCCACGCGTCCCGCGCGATCTCCACCTCCGTGTCGGTGCCGGAGGCCCGCACCACCCGCGCGGCCAGCGCCCCCAGCTCCTCGGAGTCCACGTCCAGCCGCTCCCGCCCGGCGTCCAGCCGGGAGATCTCCAGCAGGTCCTCGGTCAGCGTCCGCAGCGCCGCCACCCGGTCGCGCACCAGTTCGGTCGGCCGGCCCGGCGGCAGCAGCTCGGCCGCCGCGTGCAGCCCGGTCAGCGGGGTGCGCAGCTCATGCGCCACGTCCGCGGTGAACCGCTGCTCCGCCAGCAGTTTGCCCTGCAAAGACGCCGCCATGGAGTCCAGTGCCGAGGCGACCGCCGCGACCTCGTCCTGCGGCCGGCTTCCGTTCCGCGCCCGCGGATCGTCGACCCGCGCGTGCAGGTCGCCCGCACTGATCCGCCGCGCCACCCGCGCGGTGGCGTGCAGCCGCCGCGTCACCCGGGTCACCGCGAACGCCCCGACCAGCAGTGTCGCGCCGATCGCCAGCAGGGAGGACCACAGGATGGCGTCGTCCAACCCCTCGATGGTGCTCGCCTGCTGCGTGTAGTCGACCCGTACCGCCAGCGCCCGGCCGCCGTCCACCGGACCGGCCGCCCACATCGTGGGCCGGCCGCGGCTGACGGCGACCATGGTGCCGCGCTGCCCGCCGGCGGTGAGCCGCCGCAGCGGTCCGGGCAGGTCCCGCGGGTCGACGGCGCTGCCCGGCAGCAGCGCGTCCCCGGCCTCGTACGCCCGGGTGGCGTTCGTCAGCCGGTCGAGCGCCAGATCGCGGGCCTGGCCGACGGTCCGGTCGGTGACCTGCACGTGCACCAGCACGCCCAGCAGCGCCGCCAGCGCGCAGCACATCACGGTGATGAACAGCGCGGACTTCACCGCGAGCGCCCCGGCCCACTGCGGAAACACCCGCCTCATCGGTCCCCCGCGGGGCCGGACGGCGACGGGGCGGGGCGCGCGGACGGCGACACGCTCGGCGGCGACCGGCGCGGCAGGCCGGGCGTCCGCGGCCCACCCGGCCCGCCGCCGGTGCGGACCATCTCGTCGTGGGTCAGCAGCATCGCCCGCTGCTCGGGGTCCCAGGTCCACTCCAGGCGGTACTCGTAGCGCGCCAGGTCGGACGGCGAGCTGATCACCAGCGAGCGTCCGGCGAGCTCCACGGCGCTCACCGCGTCCTCCCACGCCATGACCTGCACCAGCCGGTGCCCCTCGACGGTGTAGACCCGCACGGCCGTCAGCGGGCCCGGAAGCTGCCGGAACCCCAGCGCCAGGTCCTCGTGCCCGTCCCCCGTGAGGTCCCAGTAGTACGGCTCGAGCACCGGGCAGCGGGCGCGGTCGCCGCCGGACGCGCAGTCGGCCATCCGCGCGGCGGTCTCCCGGTACGGAGCCTTGGCCCCGGTGTAGTCGTCCGGGTTCGCCGCGATCTCCGCCCGCACGATCGCGGCCGGGTCCACCGCCCGGATGTCGTCACCGGGGACCGTGACGCTCTTGACCGTCTCCCGCTCCACCTCGTCGATGTCGTAGGCGGGCGAGGACGCCGGCGTCAGACCCGGCCAGAGCCGGGCCGGGGTGATCGCGGTGGGGGTCGGCCCGGCGCTGCGCAGACCGCCCGTGTCACCGCAGGCCGTGGCCGTCGCCAGCAGGACGGCGGCCGCGGCCGCGAGGGCGGCTCGGTCGGGGCGGCGGCGGGGCACGGGACTCCTGCGGTCTGGATCGTCGACGGCCCCGTCCACCCTATGCGTCATTCAATAGGCAGGTATGCGCGGGCACGTCCGCATCCGGTGGCCGCCCCGCCGCCCGCCCCGCCGGGTCCGCCGTCCGGGCGCCCTACTCCGCCAGCTCCTCCAGCAGGCGCGCCGTCGGCAGCCCCGCCCGCAGGTAGGCGACGAACAGCTCGTTGTGCAGCGCCCAGGGCGAGCGGCGCGAGCGGATCAGCCGGATCGCGGCCTCGGGCGGGTACCCCCGGCGCACCAGTGCGTGCGCCACCACCAGGCCGGAACGGTTGTACCCGTGGTAGCAGCGGACCAGGACCCGGCGGCCCCCGTCCAGTGCTTCGCCCACGGCCTGGGCCAGCCGGATCACGCCCGCCAGCTGCGTCGCGTCGAGCGGACCGTCCGGGATCGGCCAGACGTGGTGCTCCACGCCGGAGGCGGGTCCGTGGCCCGGCAGCCGCAGCAGCGTCTGCACCAGGTCGAACTCGTCCCGGACGACGGCGCGCTCCAGCTGCCCGCCGCGCCGCCGGTACTCGTGCCCGCCCATCCACAGGCCGGGCGAGATCTCGCTCCACGGGCTGTCCGGAGCCGGTACGTCGGGTTCTCTCCTGCGGGTACGCAACGGCGCCTCCCCAACCGGCCACACGCATGTCCGTGCCCTCCGGGCGGTCGGGTCGCCGAGCCGCCCGGACCCCCTCCAAAGTAGCCGTCTTCTTGCCGCCGGAGCACCCCACCTGTTCCCATGGTCAGGGGGGCGATTGGGGTGATGGTGCATGAGCCGACTGCGCGTCATACCGACCTGGCGGCACGGCCACGAACAGTTGTACGTCTGCCGCACCGACGGGAGCAACGTGGCCTGGTACGACCCTGACGCCGGCCGCGTGAACCTGCTCAGCGACGACAGCAGGGACGACGTGCTGGACGCGCTCGGCCCGTTCCTGACCGGCGAGGTCGCGATCGGCCCGCCCCCGCCGCCCAATCCCGCCGAACTCGCCCGGTTGACCCTGCATCCCGACGACGACCTCGCCCCCAACCGCCCGGGCGAGGCCCTGCTCGTCGCCCTCGACCGCGCCCCCTCCCGCACCCACCGCTGGCTGCGCCCCGATCCGCGCCGCCGCGCCCTGGAGGCCGAGCAGACGGTGGGCGAGGCCCTGGACCGGCTCGACGGCGCCGGCTGGCACACGCTGCACTCGCTGCCCCTGCCGGGCGGAGACCGCCTCCACCACCTGCTGATCGGCCCCGGCGGGCTGTTCGCCGTGCACGCGCTGAACGCCCGGGGGCAGCGGGTCCACGTGGCCGACCCGCTGGTCTCCCTGGGCCGCGGCGCGCCGGAGCCGCTGCTGCACCGGGTCCGCGCCGCCGCCGGCCGGGCCTCCCACGCCCTGACCGCCGAGGTCCGCCCCGTGCTCGCGCTGGCCGGCCCGGCGGAGGTGGGACTCGCCACCCCGCCCCGCGGGGTGCGCGTCCTGTCCGACACCGACCTCCCGGACCTGGCCCGCGGCGCCGCGGTACTCAAACCCGCCGACGTGGAGGCCCTGCACGCGATGGCGAGGGACCGGCACACCTGGACGGCGGTGTGAAACCGGCAGGCCGGAGCCCGCAGCGGCCGGGGGACGCCGTGCTCAGGGCAGGGTGCCCGCATTCCGCGGATCGAGCAGCGGCGCGAGCAGGTCGCCGTACGTCCCCAGCCGCGCGGGCAGGTCGGCGGCCGTGAAGGCCAGCCGCGCGGGCGCCTCGCACCGCGCGACCTCCTCCCAGGTCACCGGCGCCGACACCCAGGGCTGCTGCCGGGCCCGGAGTGTGTACGGCGCGGCGGTGGTCTTCCGCTCGGCGTTCTGGCTCCAGTCCACGAAGACCTTGCCCGGGCGCAGGCTGCGCGTCATGCGGTGCACGACCAGCCGGGGCATGGCCCGCTCCGCCTCCACGGCGAGCCGCCTGGCGTAGTCGGCCGCCTGCCGGGAGGAGTGGTCCGGCCGCAGCGCCGCCAGCAGGTGCAGGCCCTTCGCGCCGGAGGTCTTCGGACACGCCTCGATCCCGTCCTCGGCCAGCCTCTCCCGCAGCCAGAGGGCGACCTCGCAGCACTCCACGACGGTCGCGGGCGCCCCCGGGTCGAGGTCGAGGACGAGCCGGTCGGCCAGGCCCGGCGCCCGCGCGACCCACTGGTGGGTGTGGAACTCGGCGACGAGGTTCGCCGCCCACATCAGGGTCGGCAGGTCCTGGACGAGCACCATCCGGGCCGGCCCCTCCGTACGCGGCACCTCGGTGGTGGTGACCCACTCGGGGGTCCGGGGCGGCACGTTCTTGGTGAAGAACACCTCGCCACCGGGGCCGTCCGGATAGCGCAGGAAGGAGACCGGCCGGTCACGCAGATGCGGCAGCATCACCCCGGCGGCCGTGGCGTAGTAGTGCAGTGCCTCGCCCTTGGTGAAGCCCGTCGCCGGATAGAGCACCTTCTCCAGGTTGCTGAGCGTGATCCGCCGCCCCTCCACCTCCGTGATCGGCGTCATAGGACGACAATCCCAGACATGGGTCGGAGTCGCATCGAGGGCGGCGGATCACGCTCAGGCGGCGCGCTCTCGCGGTCCCGGGCCGCACGGGTTTCACGCCGCCGGCTGTTTCTGCTCCGCTCGGAGGGTTCGCGTCGGCGCAGGGCGGTGGGTGGTGACCGTCAGCCCTGAGCGAGGGCGGAGGACGCCGGTCGGCGCCGGAACGGCGCGGGTGACGGGGCAGCAGGCCGCGGTCACGTCCGGCCCACGGCCTCTCCTGGTCACGAGGCCCGTGCGGCGCGCCTGCCCCCCTTGCCGGTGAGAGCCTTGAGCAGCTCCGAGCGGGTCATCGACGAACGACCGGGAATGTCGGCGTCGGACGCACGCCGGTAGAGCTCGGCCTTGCTCAGTTCCGCCAGTTCCGACGACGAGGGCTTCGCGGCCTTCTCGGACGCACGTCCGGCGCGCCCTTCCCCACCGCCTTTCCTCCGGCCTGCCGTCCCGCCTGCCGTCCCTTCTTCCTTCCGTGCCGTCTCGGCCTGCTCGACGCTGGCCCGCAGCGCGTCCATGAGGTCGACGACGTTGGTGGAGCGCGGCGGCGGCTCGCCCTTCTCGACCGTCTGACCGGTGCGCTTGGCCTCCACCAGCTGGAGCACCTTCTCCTGGTACGTGTCGCGGTACTCGTCCGGCTTCCAGTCGATGCTCAGCGCCTCGACCAGTTGCACCGCCGTCTGCAGCTCCTTGTCGGCGACCTGCGTCTCCTCCGGGAGGCTCCCTATCTCCCGGTGGGGGTCGCGGACCTCGTCCGCCCAGTGCATGGTGTGCATCGCGAGGACGTCGCCCTCGGCCTTCACGGCGACCAGGTACTCGCGGTTGCGCATGACGACGGTGGCGATACCGACCTTGTTCGCCCGGGCCAGGGCGCTGTGGAGCAGGGCGTAGACCTTGGCGTACTCCTTGCCCCTGGGGGCCAGGTAGTAGGTCTTGTCGAAGAAGACCGGCTCGACCCGGTCCAGGTCGACGAACCCGGTGATCTCCAACGACTTGGACTGGCCGGGGGCGATGTCGTCGAGCTCCTCCGGCTCGACCACCACGTACTCGTCGCCCATGTCGAAACCCTTGACGATCTCCTGCGGGGGGACCTCGTCACCGGTGCGTTCGTTGACCCGCTTGTTGCGCACGCGGTCGGACGTTCCGCGTTGGAGCTGGTGGAAGCGGATCGTGTGGCTCTCCGTGGCGCTGAACAGCTGCACCGGCAGGGCGACGAGCCCGAACGAGAGTGCACCGCTCCAGACGGCTCGTGCCATGGCCTTCCCACCTCCTGTTTCCCCATGGCACCTCCCCCGGCCGCTGATCGCATCCCGGCATCCGCCGCCCGGCCGTGTCCGGGAACGCGCGGGCGGGACCCCCGAGGGGTCGGGCGGGACCCCCGAGGGGTCGGGTGGGCGCAGGCGTACGGCCCTGTACGGCGTACGCCCCGGCCGACGTCCTCGGTTCCGTCCCGCGGCCGCCGCGCACCGTCCCGCTCACTGCTCCCGCACAGCCGCCCGGCGTACCAGCGACAGCACCAGCAGCGTCACCGCGGCGGTCACCGGGAGGGCGATCGGCAGCAGCAGCCAGGCCGGCGGGCGGGCGGCCGCCCCACTGCGCAGGAGGTCGGCGTGGGCCTGCTGGTGGGCCTCCAGCGCCACGAGCAGGAGCGCGCCGGCGACGTACGCCGTGGGGCGGTGCGTCAGGCGCAGGTTCACCCACCGACCGCGCTGCCGGCCGACGGCCTCCCGCAGCAGCGCGGCGGCGGCACCCAGCACGAGGACCACGCTGAGCGGGTTGTACCGCCAGGCATCGCCCAACCGGCCCAGCAGCGCCGCGTGGATTCCGCGGGTGGCGCCGCACATCGGTGTCATCACCCCGGCGTAGTGCAGCGGGGTGTGCAGGTCCACCGGAGGAAGCCCGAACAGCGCCAGCGCGGCCCCCGCGACCAGCCCGACCGCCGCCAGCGGACCCACCCACCGGTGCCGGTCGCGGTCGTCCCATTCCACCCGCACCGGTGGCCACCGTCCGCTCCGCTCCGCCCCGGACGCCGCCGCCTCGCTCAAGGTCGCCCCCTCTTCCCGTGCCCGTCTCTTCCCGCGCCCGTCCGCCCGCTCCACGGGGCCTGCGCCCGCGCGTGCTCATTCTCCGGGGACGGCACGGGCCGCGGCACCTTGGAGGGGGCCGCCGATCCTCCGCTCCGGTGAACGCGCCGCTCCCGCCCGGGGCCCCGGCCACCCGTTCCCCGCCGCACCGGACGCCGCCGGTGCGTCGTCCCCACGCTCCCCGACACCGCCACCACGACGACCGGTTGATCGGCCGCACCATCGTGCGGGACGCCGTCCCGGCCGGCCCGTGCCTCCCGCCCGGTGCCCGATGTCCGGTGTCCGCGAGGTCCGGTCGGCACCCGTACTCTCCCCCGCGGTGATGGTTGCGGCCCCAGGGTCGGAAGCCCCTTCCCGCCTCATCGTCCGCTGTGACACGCGGGGTTGAGGGGTCGGTTTTTCCGGCAACCTTCCCGTTGCGTTAGAGTGGCGCGTGCTCGCCGGCAGTGCGCTGCCGGTCTGCTTTCGCAGCTGTCCCGGGTGGTGGTGCCGCCGTTGCCGCGGCCACCTCCCCGGGACGGCGCCGGTGCCGCCCGCTCGGGCCGGCCCGCCCACCTCGCACGCCGTGCGCGACCGGCACGGGCTGTCGCCTCCCGCGGACGGTGCCGTCCCGTCCCCGACCGAGCGCCGCCCGAACGACAAGGAAGCCGCACCATGGCCACGTTCCTGCTGCAACTCGCCGAGGGGCGCGACGCCGTGATCGAGGCGGACGTCGCCGGCCGCACCGACGCCGGAGAGGTCGTGCTGGAACGCGTCGACGATCTCGGACGCTGCGAGCGGCTGCACACCTACCGGGCCGAGGCGGTCACCGCGGTGTTCCGCCGCGCCCCCGTGGACGGAGGCGGCTACGGCTGGCTCCCGCAGCCCGCCGACGGCTCGTGGTGGTGCTACTGAGCGGTGCCGGGGAGCGGAGGAAACGGCCCCGGCGCCGGTCCGAGCCCCGCCGGCGCCCCCGGGGGCGTCCCGCCGCCCGGTGTCACCCGCCCGCGGGTGCGGCCGATCCCAGTCTGCGGCGCAGGGTGGACGCGAAGTCCTCGGCCATCTCCAGCCGCGCCCGCAGGGTCTCGCAGCGGGCGTCGACGACCTTGCGGTAGGAGTCCAGCCGCTCGCGCAGCCGCTGGAGCTCCTCCCCGGCCGGCGGATCGTCCGCGGCGCCGAGCCGATCGGTGATCTCCAGCAGGTCGCGCATCTCCTCCAGGGAGAAGTCGAGCGGCTTCATCCGCCGGATCACCATCAGCCGCTGGACGTCCGACTCGGTGTAGAGCCGGAACCCGCCCTTGCTGCGTGCCGAGGGCGTCACCAGCCCGACTTCCTCGTAGTGACGGATGGTGCGCAGTGACAGACCGGTCCGCTCGGCGACCTCGCCGATCTGCATGCGCCGCTCATTCGTCACCGCGTCGTCTCCTTCGGATGTCCGCCGGTTTTCGAAACCGTGAAGTGAACCAGTCTACGTGAGAACAATCACAGGGTCTCGGGGTCGCTTCGCCTGTGTTTCGCAAGCCGCGCAGCGCACTCTGCCCTCACGTCAGGGTAGAGTCACCAGGGTGCCCGCCGGTGCCGCCCGGTCCGCGGTGGCGGTGCACGCGCCGAAGCGCGGGGCCCTCACCGGGGCCCGGTCGCAGACGGCACCCGAAGACTTCCGGGCAATGATGCCCGATCGGCGGCCGGCGAGCCGCCGCTCTGCCCGGCACGGCCCCGCCCAGGCGGTCGGGCCGCCGGAGGGATTCCCCTCTCCACGGAGGAATCAGGTACACGCGCGTGTGCGTCCCGTCTGTTCGGACGCGGGCGCCCGAACAGAAACGGTTGCATGTCCTCACCGCTGCCCGCAGCCCCCAAGTTCCGCCTGTCCAAGCCGGACTGGCTCCAGTCCCCGAAGGTCCTGCGCACCGAGGTCCTGGCCGGCCTGGTGGTCGCGCTGGCGCTGATCCCGGAGGCCATCTCCTTCTCGATCATCGCCGGGGTCGACCCGAGCGTCGGCCTGTTCGCCTCCTTCACGATGGCCGTGGTCATCTCGGTCGTCGGCGGCCGCAAGGCGATGATCTCCGCCGCGACCGGTGCGGTCGCCCTGGTCATCGCCCCGCTCAACCGCGAGCACGGCCTGGGCTACCTGGTCGCCTGCGTCATCCTGGCCGGCGTGTTCCAGATGATCCTGGGCGCGCTGGGGGTGGCCAAGCTGATGCGGTTCGTGCCGCGCAGCGTGATGGTCGGCTTCGTCAACGCCCTCGCCATCCTGATCTTCATGGCGCAGGTCCCGGAGATGCACGACGTGCCCTGGGCGGTCTACCCCCTCATCGTCGGGGGCCTGTCGCTGATGGTGCTGTTCCCGAAGGTCACCAAGGTGATCCCGGCTCCGCTGGTCTCCATCGTGATCCTCACCGTGATCACCGTCGCGGCCGGCATCGCCGTCCCGACCGTCGGCGACAAGGGCAAGCTGCCGTCCTCGCTGCCCGTGCCGGGTCTGCCGGACGTCCCGTTCACCATGCACACGCTGACCGTGATCGCCCCGTACGCGCTCGCCATGGCGCTGGTCGGACTGATGGAGTCGATGATGACGGCCAAGCTCGTCGACGACATCACGGACAGCCACTCCGACAAGACCCGCGAGGCCGTCGGCCAGGGTGTCGCCAACATCGTCACCGGCTTCTTCGGCGGTATGGGCGGCTGCGCGATGATCGGCCAGACGATGATCAACGTGAAGGTCTCCGGCGCCCGTACCCGCCTTTCCACCTTCCTGGCGGGCTCCTTCCTGATGGTCCTGTGCGTCGTCTTCGGCCCGGTGGTCTCCGACATCCCGATGGCCGCCCTCGTCGCCGTGATGATCATGGTGTCGGTGGGCACGTTCGACTGGCACTCCATCGCGCCGAGGACGCTGAAGCGGATGCCGCTCGGCGAGGTGGTCGTGATGCTGGTGACCGTGGTGGTCGTGGTCGCCACCCACAACCTCGCCATCGGCGTCGTCGTCGGTTCCGTCACCGCGATGGTCGTCTTCGCCAAGCGCGTCGCCCACATGGCGAACGTCTCCGGAGTGGTCGACCCGGACGGCAACCAGGTCGTCTACGCGGTCACCGGCGAGCTGTTCTTCGCCTCCTCCAACGATCTCGTCTACCAGTTCGACTACCGGAACGACCCGGACGACGTGGTCATCGACCTCTCCGAGGCGCACATCTGGGACGCCTCCTCCGTCGCGGCCCTGGACGCCATCGAGACCAAGTACGCCCAGCGCGGCAAGAAGGTCACCATCGTCGGCCTGAACGAGCCCAGCGCCGAGATGCACGGCCGGCTGGCCGGCCAGTTCGCCGGCAGCCACTGACGCCCGAGGGCGCTCCGGCGGCCCCGACCGGGTGCTCCGGCGGTCACCGACGCGCGGCGGAAGCTCCGGAGCGCGACCGGGTGCTCGGCGGAAGCTCGGGCCGCCACCGGAGCCCGGTGGGCGCCCGCCTCGCGCTCCGCTCGCGCGCTGCCCGGGGGACGGCCGGCCCGGCCCGGTGAGCCGAGGGAGCTGCCCGGTCCCACCGTGCCCGGCGGAGGTTCCTCCGGAAGAGCGGGGGTGGCGAGCGCCCCGCAGGGGGCGGTGAACACCGGTGCCCGGACACGCGTAAGGGACAGGAAGCCCGACGCAGTCCTCCGGCCACCCGAGGAGTTCCTCCATGTCCCCCCGCGCGCGTCACCGCGGCCGCGGAGCCGCACCCGGACGCCGCGCGGCCGCCCCGGCACGGAACCCCGCGGACATCGTGCGCCTGGCCCGGGCCGGGCTCTTCGCCGCCGTGTGCGCGGTGACGACCGCGCTGGGGCACACCCTGATGTCAGGCCGGGTTCTGCCCTGGTGGGCGGCCGGTCTCGCGCTCGCGGCGGCCGGGACGGGCGGATGGTGGCTGACGGGGCGCGAGCGTGCGGCGGCGACGGTCGTGGGGACCACGGTCGCCGCACAGGTGCTGCTGCACCTGCTGTTCGCCTCGGCCTCCCGGTCCGCGAACCGTGCGGGTCCGCCCGCGGCTGTGCCGGGGTCCCGGGCGGACTGCTGTTCCGGAACGCCGGTGACGACGCTGTCCCCGGCGGGCGTGACGCCCTCCCCGGCGCGCACGGCGCTGCGCCACTCGTCGGCCGTCGGCGACGCCGGGGCCCCGGCGGGACTGCCCGACCTGCCGCTCACCGCCGCCGTGCCGCACGACGGCTCCGGCGGGATGCTCCTGGCGCATGTGCTGGCCGCGGTCGTGTGCGGCCTGTGGCTGTGGCGGGGGGAGGCGGCGGCCCACCGGCTCGGCCGCACCCTGGCCGCCGTACTGTTCGCCCCGCTGCGGAGGATCCTGCGCGCGCTCCTCGCCCCGCGGGGCGGAACGGGGGCTCCGCCGCGGCGGGTGACACGGCAGGACGGGAAACGCCGACGGCCGGCCGCGTCGGCACTGCGACACGTCGTCGTCCGCAGAGGCCCGCCCGGACGCCGATCCACAGCACGTTGCCCGGCCCTCGCTCCGCTCCCTGCCGCACGGTCCTGAATCCCGACCGGTCGCGGACCGGCGGTGCGAACCGGGGACAGGTGGCCTGACGGCCGACGGTCGTCCGGCTCGACCGGCCTGCCCACCCCTCGCCCCCCGGGGCCCCTCCTCCCTGCCCGACTGCCCGGCGGCTCCGCCGACGGGGAGCCGTCCACCGCGGCCGTCCGCCGCGGCCGTCCGCCGCGACGCCGCCGGCGGGAGCCGGCCCCGCCATCGATCAGGAGTTCCTCTTCATGGACCACCACACCACCGGCCCCGCGCCCTCGTCCGGTTCCGCGCCGGCCGCGCCGCCGACGCCGGCCCCGCGACGCCCGGGACCGCGCCCCCGGATCCCGCAAGCCCGCCTCGCGGCCGGCTGCACCGCCGCAGCGGCGGCCCTGCTGCTGTCCGCCTGCGGGAGCGGCTCCTCCGCCGACACCTCGCAGAAGGCGCCCCCGGCGTCCGCCGCGCCGTCGGCCTCGTCCGCCCCGAGCGCGGACGGCATGTCCGGCATGGCGATGGGCGACCCCCACGCCACCCCCGCCGACAAACTGCCCGGCGCCGAGGTGGTCAAGGGCGCGTTCAAGCTGCTGGACACCCGTCCGCCCGGCATGGACGACGTCAAGGGCACCGCCTGGCTCGCGCAGGGCGCCCGGGGCACCACCGTGACCGTGTCCCTGACCGGCCTGAAGCCCGGCGGGCACTACATGGCCCACCTGCACGCCCGGCACTGCTCCGCTGACAACGGCGGGCCGCACTTCCAGTTCACCGAGGGCGGTCCGACCCTCCCGCCCAACGAGGTGCACCTGAAGTTCGACGCGGACGCCGCCGGCAAGGCCATGACCACCGTCAACAACCCCCGCAAGACCGGCAAGGGCGCGGTCGCCCTGGTCGTCCACCCCGTGGAAGCGATGGACAACCGGATAACATGCGCGGACTTCGACTTCTGAGGGCGCCGGCCGCCCTGCTGGCCTGCCTGTGCGCGCTGCTGCTCTGCGGCGGTGCGCCCGCGTTCGCCCACACCGCGCTGAAGGACGCCACTCCGGCACCCGGCTCCACGGTCGGCACCGGAACCGGCGTCGTCGCACTGACCTTCGTCAAGCTCGAGCCCGGCACCACACCGAAGATCAGCATCACCGGAGCCGACGGCAGCCCGGTGCCCGTCGGGCAGCCCGCGATGGCCGGCGGCTCGGTCGCCTGCGCCGCCGTCAGCCCGCTGGAAGCGGGCGTCACCACCCTCACGTACACCGTCACCGCCACCGACGGCGACACCCAGACCAACGCCTTCCAGTTCCGGGTCGCCGACGGCGCACCGGTCGCGGCGGCGCCGACCGCCTGCCGAACGCTGAACCTGGCGGCGCCGGGCGCCGGAGAGGACGCGGGCGGCACGATCCTCGGGCTCGACCGCGGCGCCGCGTTCCTCGTCCTGGCGGTCGTGCTGGTGGCCGCCGGCGCCGGAGCCCTGGCATTGCGCCGGACCCGCCGACCGCGGCCGAGGGGAAGGAGGAGGACCGCCGTGTAATCCGGAGCCCACGGCGTCCGCGATGCCCGGCGCGCCCGGCCGCGGCCACAGCGGCCACAGCGGCCACAGCGGCCACAGCGGCCACAGCGGCCGCGGCGGCCGGAACGACGGCAGACGTTCGGGGCCTTCCGGAACGCACACCACACACGAGACACCCGATACGACCGATGCACCCGAGACAGTGAAAGGGGCGTGACCGGAGCGAGCCGACAGCAGTCGTCGCGGCAAGCGGCCCGGCCCGGCGCACAGCCAGGCCGGGCCCCCGCACGCCGCGGTGCGGCAGCGGACCCCCCGCGTCCGGAGCCGGGGGGCGCCTGGAATGATGGCCACCGCCATGAACGTCCCGGTACGCGCCGCCGCCGACCTGAGACTGCTGAGAGCCACGGTGTTCTCCGCGGTCTGCGTGGCGCTCTCGGCCGCCGGTCACGTGCTGGCCTCGGGCACCTGGGTCCCGTTGTGGTCGCTGGTGGCCGGCTGGGCCGCCGTACTGGGTGCGGTCGGCCCGCTGGCCGGACGGGAGCGCTCCCTGCCCGGCATCGCCCTCACTCTGCTCGCCGGCGAGCTCGGCCTCCACCTGCTCTTCTGCGCCGGCCAGCTCTCGGCGATGCCCGGACACTCCCTGCCGGCGCTGCCCGGCCACGTCGGCGGCGGGCCGAACCACGTGGTGGCGCTGGCCGAACGGCTGCTGTGCGGTGGACAGGCCGCCCACCTCACGGAATCGCAGGCGGCCCGTATCGTGCAGCAGGCGCACCTCGGCCCCGGCACGGGGGCGGTGAGCGGCCCTGGCGCGCACATGATGACGATGGCCTCGATGTTCTCGCTGCCCATGCTCGCCGCGCACCTGGCCGCCGCCGTAGTCACCGGAGTGCTGTTGCGCCGCTGCGAGATCGCACTGTGGCGGGTCGTACGCCTGCCCGCGCTGGTCGCCGACCAACTGGTCCGGCTGGCCCTGCTGGCACGCGCCACCGGCCTGCTGACCGCGGTCCGCAGGGGCAGCGTGGCGGCTCTGCTGGACCGGCTGCTGCGCGCGTTCGCCCCGTACCGCGCGCAGGACGGCCCGTCCCGCCGGGCCCGCTCCCTTGTGGTGTGGTCGGCGGTCGCCCGGCGGGGCCCGCCCGCGACGGCCGTGGCAGCCTGAGCCTCCCCGCGCCGGTCGGCCGGGGCGCGGCCGGGCTGTCCGGCACCCGTCGGCGAGACCCACCGTGCGGGGCGGATCCGTCCTGCGCGCGTCCGCCCGGCACGTACCGGCTCCGCGCCGCGCGCGGTACCGCCGCGCACGTCGATCCGGGGCCGGAGCGCGCCGGCCGCCGCGCCGGGGTCGGGACCCGCTCGTTCTGCGGGCGGCACCGTCCCGGGTGCGTGCTCCCCGGACCGGTGGTGCCGCGCCGCAGCCGTGAACCGACCGACCTGCCCCAGACCGTCCAGGAAGAGATGCCATGACGTCCCGCAACACCCGCCGTCCCGCCCGCCTCCGAAAGGGCGGCGTCCGCGTCCGCCTGACCTCCGTCGCCGTACTGCTGGCTGGCTGCACCGCGCTGGCCGGCTGCTCCTCCTCGCCCTCGGCGGCCGGGGATCCGGCCTCCCCGGCCGCGTCGCCCTCGACGTCGCCCGCGGTCGAGCAGCCCACGACGTCCCCGGCGTCCCCGGCGCCCGCGGGCTCCGTGGCCTACGACGAGCCCGTGCTGCAGGTGACCGGGGCCTACATCCGGCAGCCGGTGACCACCGAGATGGCGGCCGGCTACCTCACCATCACCAACTCCGGCCGCCTGCCCGACAAACTGACCGGCGTGACCAGCGACATCGCCGGCATGGTGACGATGCACCGCACCACCGCCGAGAACCAGATGGAGGCGGTGAAGGCGTTCCCCATACCCGCGGGCGGCTCGCTGACCCTGCGCACCGGGGGCAACCACCTGATGCTGATGAACCTCAAGAAGAAGCTCACCGCCGGTGACACGGTCACCCTGCAGCTGCGGTTCGGCGCCTCCGACACCATGACCCTGCACGTCCCGGTCAAGCCGGCGACGTACCAACCCCCGAACTGACCCGCACGCGGGTCAGGCGCGGACCTCGCCCCACGGCGCGGATCCCGCCCCACGGCGCGGATCCCGCCCGAGGGAGCGGACCCGCCCGACCCGCCTCATCCGGCACGTGTCGCGTGCCGAGTCAGCCGTGCCCGGCGGTGCCGCACCGGGAGAGAACGTCGGCCGGAGGCCGCTGGAGGGATGACATGGACGGCATGGACGGGATGAACGGCATGGGGGGCATGGACGGCATGCAGCACATGCACATGACTGGGCCGATGTGGATGCCCACGGCACCGCCGACCCTGGGGCGCCTGCTGGACTGGCACCCCCAGCCGGTTCCGGTGGAGCCGCTCGCCTGCCTGCTCGCCCTCGCCCTCTACGGCCTGGCCGTGTGGCGGCTGCGGCGGCGCGGCGACCGCTGGCCGCTCCACCGCACCCTGCTGTGGACCGCGGGCGTCCTCACCGCCGCAGCCGTCACCTGCACGGGGGTGAACGGCTACGGGATGGAGATGTTCAGCGTCCACATGGTGCAGCACATGGTGCTCTCCATGCTCTCCCCGATCCTGCTGCTGCTCGGCGCCCCGGTCACCCTCGCCCTGCGGGCCCTGCCCACCGCCGGACGCGGCCGCACCGGCCCGCGGGAACTGCTCACCCGGCTCCTGCACAGCCGCCTGGCCCGCGTGGTGTCCTCCCCGCTGTTCACCCTGCCGCTGTTCATCGCCAGCCTCTACGGGCTGTACTTCACCCCGCTGTTCGACTTCCTGATGGGGAGCTGGCTCGGCCACGAGTTCATGCTCGCCCACTTCCTGATGACCGGCCTGCTGTTCTTCTGGCCCATCCTGGGAGTGGACCCCGCGCCCCGCCGCCCGACCCACCTGATGCGGCTGCTGGAACTCTTCATCGGCATGCCGTTCCACGCGTTCTTCGGCATCGCCGTGATGATGTCCAGCACGCTGGTCGTCACGTTCTTCGGGCACCCTCCGGCCGCCTGGCAGCTCGATCCGCTCTCCGACCAGACCACCGGCGGCGGCATCGCCTGGGCCTTCAGCGAGATTCCCACCGTGCTCGTGCTGCTCGCCGTACTCGTCCAGTGGGCTGCCAGCGACCGCCGCACCGCCGCCCGCACCGACCGGCAGGCCGACCGGGACAACGACGCCGAACTCGCCGCCTACAACGCCTACCTCGCGCGGCTCGCCGCCCGCGACCGCGCCGCCTGACGGGCCTCGTCGGCGCGAACCCGGCCGTGACGACCGCCGGGGTCCTCGAACGGTTCGAACGGTTCGAACGGTGCGGCAGCCGCACCGGACCTGTGCCGCCGTTCCGCGGGGGACGTCCTCGTACCGGCCGCCGCGGCCCCGCCAGGTCGCGGACGCCGGCCCGAGCGCCTGGGAGGGACCCCTCCACGCGGCTGACCGGACCACGCCGGTCCGCCCGTCCGCCGGTCCCCGGCGTCCGCCCGGCCCGGACCGACCGTCGCCCACCCGGCGCACTCACACGCCTCCCGGTGGTTACTTCGTTCGGTACGGGCAATATGACCGTAAAGACCGCAGCGGAGGTCCGCCGCCGGGCAGGCCCCACCGGGGCTCGCGCCACGAGCACCTTCCCGGGGCTATCCGGGCCGGCCCCCGCCGGGGTCCAATGGTGGACGTCACGCCTCGCACAACCGCGCCGGCCGGAGGGGGCAGGCAATGGAACTGTGGGTGATCTGGTTGGTCATCGCCGCCGTGCTCGCCCTGGCGGAGATCTTCAGCCTCACCGCCGCACTCGGGATGCTGAGTGCGGCCGCGCTGGTCACGGCTGGAACCGCCGCGGCCGGACTGCCGCTGCCGCTCCAGCTCCTGGTGTTCACCGCCGTCGCCACGGTCACGCTGCTGTTCGTGCGTCCACTCGCGCTCCGCCACATGATCCAGCCCCCGGGAGCGCGGTTCGGCGTGGAGGCGCTGGTCGGCAAGGCCGCCTACGTCGTCGCGGAGGTGACCGGCCGGGACGGCCGGGTCCGCATCGACGGCGAGGAGTGGACGGCCCGCGCCTACGACGAGACGCTGGTGATCCCTTCGGGCACGGTCGTCGACGTCATCGAGATCAGTGGTGCCACAGCGATCGTCTACCCCCGGGACTGAAACCATGGGAAACTCGGCGTACCTGATTGCAGGCCTGATCGTCGCGCTCTTCGCGGTCTTCACCGTGGTGCGGGCGGTCCGTATCGTGCCCCAGGCGCGCGCTCGCAACGTCGAGCGGCTCGGCCGCTACCACCGGACACTGACCCCGGGCCTCAATCTCGTCATCCCCTACATCGACCGCGTCCACCCGATGATCGACCTGCGGGAACAGGTCGTCTCGTTCCAACCCCAGCCGGTGATCACCGAGGACAACCTGGTCGTCGAGATCGACACCGTCCTCTACTTCCAGGTCACCGACCCGCGAGCGGCCTTCTACGAGATCGCGAACTTCCTCCAGGCGGTGGAGCAGCTCACCGTGACCACCCTGCGCAACGTCGTCGGGTCCATGGACCTGGAGAAGACGCTGACCTCGCGGGACACCATCAACAGCCAGCTCCGCGGCGTGCTGGACGAGGCGACCGGGAAGTGGGGGCTGAGGGTCAACCGGGTGGAGATCAAGGCCATCGATCCCCCGCAGACCATCAAGGACGCCATGCAGAAGCAGATGCGGGCCGAGCGGGACAAGCGGGCCGCGATCCTCGGCGCCGAGGGGCAGCGCCAGTCGCAGATCCTCACCGCCGAAGGCGACAAGCAGGCCGCCGTCCTGCGCGCGGAGGGCAACCGCACCGCCGCCATCCTCCAGGCCGAGGGCCAGTCCCGGTCCATCGACGAGGTCTTCCAGGCCGTGCACCGCAACGACCCCGACCCCAAGCTGCTGGCCTACCAGTACCTCCAGATGCTGCCCCAGCTCGCACAGGGCCCCGGCAACACCTTCTGGGTCGTCCCCAGCGAGATGACCTCCGCGCTCGAGGGCGTTTCGCGTGCCTTCAGCGAGGTGCTGCCCCAGTCACCGGCCACCCGCGACGAGCAGCCGGACGACAGAGCAGCGCAGGCCGCCAGCGACAAGGCGCAGGCCGAGGAAGCCGCCGCCGAGGCCCTCGCCGACGCCGCCGAGGCCGACCGGGCCACCCCCGGTGCCCTCCCGCCCGACCTCTCCCGCTGACCACCGCCACGCGGCGGCCACGCCGGACACAGGACCCGACCGCGCCGACCCGCCGGCCCGCGCCTGCTGACGGCTCTGCTGCGGACGTTTTGACGGGTCCACGGGTCCACGGGGACCGAGCGACCGACGGTGGTCACATTCCCGTGGTGCTCGTGACGGAACTGCCCTCCGGTGCCGGGGGCTTCGCCATGCCGGCGGTGAGGGTGGTGCCGTCGGACGGGTCGATCAGGAGGAACGAGCCGGTGCGGCGGGAGTCGGCGTAGGAGTCGAGGGCGAGCGGTTCCGCGGTGCGCAGGGTGACGCTGCCGATGTCGTTGGAGACGAGCTCCCCGGGGTGCGCGGACTTCGAGAGCCCGTCGAGGACGAGCCGGGAGGGGATGTCCTCGACGACCGCCCGGACCGTGCGGGTGGTGTGCCTGAGCAGTACGCGCCGGCCGACGGTGAGCGGGCCGTCGGCGAGGTGGCAGACGGTGGCCTCGATGGTCCGTGTGGGCGCGGGGGCGTCGGCGCGGGAGGCGATCAGGTCGCCGCGCGAGATGTCGATGTCGTCCTCCAGCAGGACGGTCACCGACTCCGGGGCCCGGGCGGAGCCGACCGCGTGCCCCAGGCCGTCGATGGCCGCCACGGTGGTGGTGCGGCCGGAGGGCAGGACGGTGACCGGGTCGCCGACGCGGAG